>JBCCOP010000005.1:0-38657 GCA_039025315.1 Planctomycetota bacterium
CGAAGCGATGGACGCGAAGTTCGACCCCGACCGCGACACGCCCCGCGCGATCGCCACCGAGTTCGAGAAGCACTTCAGCGTGGGCACCTACCTCGCGCACCAGGGCCAGAAGTTCACGCAGCGGTTCGACGCCAACAGCTACGTTGCGATCTCGCTGGCGATGGACCGCTTCGACCTGGGGCGGACCCGCGACGAGCTGATGGGGACGTTCCGCGGGGCGGACGCCGACTTTCTTTTGGTCAGCTTCAGCAGCGACTGGCTGTTCACGCCGCGGCAGTCGCGGGACGTGGTCAACGCGCTCGCGGCGTTGGGCCGGCGGGTCGCGTACGCCGAGATCACGACCGACGCCGGGCACGACGCGTTCCTGCTGCCGAACGAGATCGCGCAGTACGGCCCGCTGGTCGCCGCCCGGCTCGGGGACACGAACGACGCCGCGCCGGGGCTGCGGCGCGACGACGAGTTGGTGTTGGAACTGATCCCGCCCGGCGCGAGCGTGCTGGACCTGGGCTGCGGCGGCGGCCGGTTGCTGCGGACCCTGAAGGACCGCGGCCACGATCGGCTCGTGGGCGTCGAGGTCGCGCAGCAAAAAATCATCGAGGCCGTCGGCCGGGGGCTGGACGTGATCGACTACGACCTGAACCGCGGGCTGCCCGCGTTCACCGACGGGCAGTTCGACCTGGTCGTGCTCAGCGCGACGCTGCAGGCGGTCGAGCACGTCGAGCGGCTGTTCGACGAGATGCTCCGCGTCGGCCGGCGGGTGATCCTGAGCTTCCCGAACTTCGCGTACCGCCGGCTGCGGGAGGACTACGTGGTGCGCGGTCGGAGCCCGAAGGCGCCGGGCGAGTACGGCTTCGAGTGGTACAACACGCCGAACCGCCGGTTCCCCAGCCTCGCCGACGTCGAGGACCTTTGCGCCGCCAAGGGCGCGACGATCCACCACGCGGTGTATCTCGATACGCAGACGGATTCACGCGTGCCGTCGGCGGCCGACGGCGGGGACCCGAACCGCGACGCGGACACCGCGGTGCTGGTGATCAGCCGGTAGCCCCCGGAACCTGAAACCCAAAGCCGCAACGGCGGCATAGATTTCCGGGGGTCAGGCGTCGCCGTTCTGTGCGCCGTTGGCCTTGGCGTCGCCCCCCGCCCCCGGCAGCGGCATCGGCCGCGGCGGGAGGTTCTGCCGCCAGAACTCGGCGACGCGGATGATCAGGTTCGAGAACTCGGTGTAGTCGTCGGTCTTGGCGAGGAAGGCGTTGACCCCGGCGGAGAACGCCGCGCCGATGTTCTCGGCCGTGGCGACGCCCGAGAGCATCACCGTCGGGATCGCGCGGAGGGTTTCGTCCTGCGTGATCTTGTCGATCAGCTCGACGCCGTCGGTCTGCCCGATGCCGAGGTTCAGGTCGGCGAGGATGAGGTTGGGCATCGCGGCGGTGCCCTTGGTGCGTTGCAACAGTTCCTCGGCGTCGGCGGCGTTGTCGACGGTAAGGGTGACCGCCGAGCCGGCGCGCTCGAAGCCCTTCTCGATCAGCCGGGCGTGGCCCGCGTCGTCCTCGACGATCAGGACGCGGAGCACGGCTTTGGGCTGCAGCGCCGGGCGGATGTTCTCCGGGGCGCCGGCCTCTTCGCGCCAGATGAGCGTGCCCTTGGGCACGTCCAGCCCGAGGCGGACGCGGCGGGAGCCGGGGATCTCGGTGACCTTGATGCGGATGTCGCTGCCGATGCGCAGCGTGCTGCCGAGGGTGCGTTCGATGACCAGCATGGGCGAGGCTCTGTCGTTTCCGGGGCGGGGTTGGACGGGAGTCTAGTTGCGGTTGATCGGGAAGGTCATGACCACCTTGGTGCCGTTGCCCTCTTCGGATTCCAGGCCGATGGTGCCGTCGATCCGACTCATGAGCCGGCGGGCGACGGTGAGCCCGATGCCGCTGCCGGGTCGGTCCTTGTCGACGTTGGCGCGGGCGAAGAGGGCGAAGACCTTGGGCTGGAGTTTTTTGGGGATGCCCGGGCCGTTGTCCTTGACCTCGATACGGACGAGGCCGGGCCCGGAGTCGCAGTTGATGGTGACGACCGGCTCGTCGCAGCGGCTGCCGTGGATCAGGGCGTTTTTGAGGATGTTGGACAGGGCCTCGTGGACCTGGAACTCGCTGATGAAGTTCTCGTCCTGGCCGGCGCACTCGGAGCGGACGGTGACGCCGTAGCGTTCGGCGAGGCCGGCGTGGGTGTCGATCAGCTCGTCGATGAGCTCGCTGAGCGAGACCCGCTGGGGCAGGACGGGCGTCTCCTCGACGACGACGAGGTCGGCGAGGCGGTCGATGAGCTTCTTCATGCGGTCCGACGCCTGGCGGGCCAGGGCGAGGGTGTGCTTCTCGTCGTCGTCGAGCCGGCCGTTCTCGTCGGCCTGGAGGATCTTGAGCAGGCCGGAGATGCTGAGGCTGGGCTGGCGCAGCTCGTGGGTGAGCGTGGCGAGCAGGTCGCGGAGCTCGCCCTCGCGGTTGTCCGACAGGGTCTCGCGGAGGGTGATTTCTTCGCCGAGGTTCTTCTGGTTCTCGAGCCGGCCGCCGAGCGCCTCCTCGACCTGGGCGATGGTGTCGGCGTACTCCTGCTCGACGGTGCGCAGGGCGCTGACGTCGGACTGCACGCCGACGAAGTAGACGACCTCGCCGGCGGCGTTGCGGATGGGGTTGAGCGACAGCCGGTTCCAGAACGGCTCGCCGTCTTTGCGGTAGTTGATCAGGGTAACGATGGCGGCCCGTCCGGTCTCGATCGCCCGGCGGATGTAGGACACCGCGACGGGGTCGGTGTCTTTGCCCTGCAGGAACCGGCAGTTGTGGCCCAGCACTTCGCTGCGTTGGTAGCCGGTGAGCTTGACGAACCCCTCGTTGATGGCGATCAGCGGGCAGTCCTTCTGCCGGGCGTCCGCGATGGAAACGCCTTGGGGCCCGAAGTGCGAGCCCAGCCGTCGTTCACTGAACAACTCGACCAGTCGGTCGTGGTCGATGTTGACCCCGGCGGGCGTGTCGCTGACCAGCGCACCCAGAAGGTCTTCGGAGTTATCGACGGTCGGGGGTTCGGGCATGGGGTCCGCAGTGATTGCGTCTCGTCGCGGCAGTCGTTGCCACGGTGACCCATGTTAGCCAAAGCCCGGCCCCCCGACGTTAAAAAAAGTCTCAAATTATCAACTTAAACGTCCAAACGGCGGGGGGATAAAACTACGACCTGTATCTGCCGGCGGGAATCAGACCGAAAAACGCTCGAAACGGGTCAACGATTTCCCTGCGGGGAGGTAGTGTTTGACCGGCTTCTTGGCGTCCATCTCGCGGATGTAGGTCTGGCCGAGCAGGGTGTGGTCGTTGACCCACTTGTTCATCTTGCCGCCGGCGATCTTCTCGGCGATCTGGGGGGGCTTGCCGGTGGCGGCGGCCTCCTCGACGAAGGCCTTGCGGGCGGTCTCGACCTGTTCCGGGGGGAGCCCGGCCTCGTCGATCGCCAGCGGGGCGGGCATCACCGGCGGCACCGCCGCGGTCACGTGCATGCAGATACCCCGCAGCAGCTCGTCGTCGATCCCGTCCTCGGCCACGACCACCGCGCCGGTCTTGCGGTTGGTGTGGACGTAGCTCGCGGCCTTCGGCCCGGTCAGCCGGACGCCCCGGCCAAAGGCGATGTTCTCCTTGATCGTCAGCCGCAGGTCCTCGATCAGCGCCTTCATCGCGTCGTTGGGCTCGATCGGGCCCTCGGCGTCGAGCTTCAGGGCCTCCTCGGCGACTTGTTGGATCTTGGCGAGGAAGTCCTCGTTGCGGGCCGAGAAGTCGGTCTCGGTCATGACCTGGACCATGGCGATGGCTTGGTCGTTATGCGCCACGGCGATCGCGCCCTCGCCGGCCTCGGCGTCGCGGGTGTCCATCTTGCCGCCGGCCCGCTCGCGGAGCAGCTCGACCGCTTTGTCGGCGTCGCCGCCGGCGTCGGTCAGGGCCTTCTTGCATTCCATCATGCCCATGCCGGTCTTCTGTCGCAGGGCGTTGACGTCTTTGGCGGTGATCGCCATGGGTATTCTCTCCGGAGCGTTGGGGGTGGGAACAGGTGCTTCGAGCGGGACAATGGCCGACGCCCGAGCACAATGGGTTCTGTGATGCGTCGTTGCCGGCGGGTTTAGGACGTGGCGGGCTGCGGCGTGGCGTCGCCCGGGGCCGCCGTTTCGGCGGTATCGGCGTCGTTGGCACCTTCCTGAGCAGGGGCCGGGGCGTCGGCGGAGAACTGGGCGCGGCTGCTGCGGCGGCGGGGCTTGTCACCCTCGGCCGGGGCGCCGTCGGCCTCGGGCTTGGCGGTGCGGGCCTGCTTGCCCTCGTTGACGGCGCGGCAGAGCTGGTCGATCACGATCTCGATCGAGCGCATCGCGTCGTCGTTGCCGGGGATCGGGATGTCGGCGAAGTCGGGATCGCTGTCGGTGTCGATCAGGCAGACCGTCGGGATGCCGAGCTTGCGGGCCTCTTTGACGGCGTTGGTCTCGGCGTTGACGTCAACGATGACCATCAGCCCGGGGAGCTTGGTCATATTGCGGATGCCCTCGAGGTTGCGGAGGATCTTGGTCTTCTCGCGGTTGAGGGTGGCCTCCATCTTCTTGGAGTAGTTCTCCATCTCGCCTGATTCTTCGAGGCGTTCGAGTTCTTCGAGGCGTTTGAGACGTTGGCGGATGGTGGAGAAGTTGGTCAGGGTGCCGCCGAGCCAGCGCTCGGTGCAGTAGTGCATGCCGCACTCCTTGACGTGCTTCTCGATGATGTTGCGGGCCTGGCGTTTGGTGCCGACGAAGAGCACGTCCTTGCCCGAGGCGACGGTCTTGGTGACGAACTTGCGGGCCAGGAGCAGGCCTTTGATCGTCTGCTTGACGTCGATGATGTGGATGCGGTTGCGTTTGCCGAAGATGTAGGGCTCCATCTTCGGGTTCCAGTGGGTGGAGCGGTGTCCGAAGTGGATGCCGGCTTCGATGAGGTCGTTGACGAGCGAGGCCATGGGGAGCGACTCCTGCGTGGTCGGCTTACCGAATCGAGCCGACCGGGGGTGTTGCGGCGACGGGCGGTCGGGGGACCGGAGCGCAGCGGTGGGGCCGCCCGGTTTGTATTTTTGAACTCCGCCCGTGGGGCGACGCCAATTCCGGGGGGCGGGATAAAAAAAATCTGAGCTGCAAGTCGAGGCCGGACCCGAAGATCGGCGACAGCTCAGACGAAACAGACGTGGCTAACGGCCACGCAAGACTTCATTGTAATCCGGTTAAGAAACGCTGCAAGCGAGCCTCGGAGGTGGGGCGGCCTAGAGGCTGTTGTGCACCCGGTCTATCTTCGCGTCAACGGGATTTCCGATGCCGGCGTCGTCCTCGGTCGGCGGGTCCCAACCCGCCTCCGTCGGCCTCCTTGGCCTCGAAAACCCCGTTGCCGCTCGGGATCACGACCGGGTGCATCACCGCCTCTAGGGCCGGCCGACGGCGGCCCCGGTCGGTCGGCCGGCGTCGATCCCGGTCGACCCCGCGGCTTCTCTCCGTGCCCGGTCGCGGGCCAGACAGCGGGCCCCGTAGACGAACGCGGCGGCCATGATGCCCAGGTACAGCAGGCCGCAGAAGGCCAGCGAGTAGCGCCACGGCACCTCGAAGGCGACCAGCCCGACGCCGATGGCGGCGAACGCGGCCGCCGCGGCGTACATCACGCCCACCGACTGCTTCACCGACAGGCCGGTCCGGCGGAGCAGGTGGTGCAGGTGCTGGTTGTCGGGCGCGAAGAGGCGCTGGCCGCGGACCTTCCGCCGCACGATCGCCAGCGAGGTGTCGGTGATCGGCAGGGCGAGCACGATGAGCCCGGCGGTGACGAGCTTGGGCGACCAGTGGCCGAGGTCGCCGAACAGCAGTACGGCGGTGACGCAGAGGAACCCCAGCAGCAGCGACCCGGCGTCGCCCATGAAGATGCTGGCCGGGTTCCAGTTGTAGACCAGGAACCCCAGCACCGCGCCGATGGTTGCGAGGCAGAGCACGAACCGGGTCGCCGAGTCGAGCTTCATCAGCGGGATGTCGGGGTGGATGCCGACGAGTACGGCGATCGCCAGCAGCCCGGTCATGGCGATCACGACCACACCCCCGGCCAGGCCGTCGAGCCCGTCGAGCAGGTTGACGGCGTTGCAGCCGCCGACCACGAAGACCGCGACGAGGAACGTCGCCGCGAAGTAGACCAGGGTCTCGCCGGGGGCGAGCCCGGCGAGGTTGAGCAGGTTCTCGGTGAGTGAGACCGCCACGCGGTCCCAGGTCAGCGCGGCGGCGGCGAAGAGCTGGCCGCCGATCTTCATCCGCGCCGGGATGCCGTAGGCGTCGTCGAGCAGCCCGGTGAGCGTGATGACGCCCGCGCCGACGAGGATCGACACCGGGAAGCTCTGGAGCATGATCCGCTCGTAGCCCGCGGCGGTGGCCTGCGGCGTGAGGACATAGCTGGCCGCCACCCCGGCGAGCCAGGCCAGGAAGATCGCCAGGCCTCCGAGGTACGCCACGGGCGCGGCGTGGTTCTTCCGCCGCAGGTCCGGCAGGTCCACGATCCGGTGGCGGCGAGCGAAGCGACGGATCGGCGGCGTCAACGCGACCGCCGCCACGAACGAGACGCCCAGCACCAGCAGGTAAGGACGGAGCATCCCGAACGCCTCGCCGGCGTGGAACCAGTCCAACGCCCCGGTCGTCTCGGCGGCGGCGAGCGTCACGACGGCGACTCGCTCCCCGTCGTCGCGGCCGCGGCCCGTTCGGCGGCCGCGAGCTCGCGCAGCGTGTCTTCCAGCGAGAACGCGGGGCGGAAGCCGATCGCTTCTTCGAGCCGGCCGACGTCCGGCAGGCGGTGCGGCGGGTCCTCAAAGCCCTCGCCGTAGACCGCCTCGTAGGGCAGGTAGCGCTTGCCGACCCGCGGCCCGCCGACCGCTTCGGTCGCGTCGATCACGCGGTCCGCGAGCCCGTCGATGGTAACCTGCCGGGTCGAGCCGACGTTGAACACCCGCCCGTACGCCTCGGGCTGATCGAGCAGTCCGGCCAGCGCCCGGGCCACGTCGCGGACGTCGCAGAACGCGCGGGTCTGTTTGCCGTCGCCATAGAGCGTCAGGTCCCGGCCCGCGGCGGCCTGGGTGACGAAACGCGGGACGACCATGCCGTAACGCCCGACCTGCCGCGGCCCGATCGTGTTGAACAGGCGGGCGACGACGCTGCGCAGCCCGTGGCGGCGGGCGAGGTCCAGGGCCAGGTGCTCGTCGAGCGCCTTGGTCAGGCCGTAGCTCCACCGCGACGCCGTCGTCGGGCCGTAGACCAGCTCCATGTCTTCGCGCAGCGGCAGCACGGGGCACTTGCCGTAGACCTCGCTCGACGAGGCGACGAGCACGGCGGCGCCGGCCCGCAGCGCGGCGTGGAGCACGGCGTCGGTCTCGTCGATGTTGGTGCGGATCATCGCCGACGGGTCGTCGACGACCAGCTTCACGCCGACCGCCGCGGCGAGGTGGAAGACCCGGTCGGCGTCGGCGAACGGGCCGCCGTCCGCGGCGGCCTCGGCGGCCCGGGCCTCGACGAGTTCACAGCCGGGCCCGAGCAGGTGGGCGACGTTCTCGCGACGCCCGGTCGACAGGTCGTCGATCAGCACCAGGTCGTGCCCGGCCGCGGCGAGCCGCTCGGCCAGGTGCGAGCCGATAAAGCCGGCCCCGCCCGTGATGATCGTCTTGTTTCGCAAGCGGCAGGGTTCCTTCGTTCCCCCCGGCTCGACTCTTTTTGGTTGATGAATCGGTGCTGCAGATCGTGAACCAGATACGAAACGTTCAACGGTTTATGTTACCAAGGCACCCGCCCGGCGTGGCGTGGGTCAGGCCTTGGGGTCCAGCGTGTCGTCGTCGTCGAGGTCGAAGCCCAGGTCCAGGTCCTCGTCGCCGGCGGCGACCGGGGCGTCTTCGAGGTCCAGACGGCGGTCCGAAGGCGGGGTCGGCGGGTGGCCGTTTCCGTCGCCGTTGCGTCCGTTTTTGGCGGCCCGTCGTCCCTTGCGGCCGGCGTTTTTCTCTGAGCGGTCTCCGGCTTCGCGGTATTGGTAGAACTGCTCGTAGGATTGCCGGAAGTAGCCCCCGGCGGCGGACTTCACGCCGTTGAGGATCACGCCCAGCACGTCGGCGCGTTGGCCGTCGAGCTGGTTGAGCATCCGGCCGAGCATGCCGCGCTGGTCGCTGCCGGCGTTGACGACCACGGCGATGGCGTCGACGTGCTTCGAGAGCATCTGGCTGTCGGAGGTCAGCAGCGCCGGCGGGGTGTCGATCAGCACGACGTCGTAGCGGGTCTCCAGCTCGCCGAGCAGCCCGCGGAAGGCCGAGCCCTCCAGCAGCTCGGGCGGGGCGTCGGCGGCCTGCCCGGTGGGCAGCAGCGACAGGGACATGTCGCGGTGCGCGACGACCACGTCGTCGGGCTGGGCGCGGCCCTTGAGCACGTCGACCAGGCCGCGGCGGTTGTCGCAGCCCATCAGTTCGTGCTGCAGCGGCCGGCGGAAGTTCGCGTCGACGATCAGCACGTCGCGGCCATTGAACGCGAGGCTGGCGGCGAGGTTCTGGATCACCGTGCTGGTGCCCGCGCCCGGCTGGGCGGCGACGCAGAGCAGGGTCTTGTAGCCGCGGCGGTCCATCTTCGAGAGCACGGCGGTGCGGACCTGGCGGTAGGACTCGGTCAGCAGGCCGGTGGGTGCCTGCTCGACGGCGCGGCGGGCCTCGCCGGTCCCGGTGGGGTCTTCCGAGGCGTGGGGGATCAGGCCCAGCAGCCCGGTCTCGATCGGCAGCAGCTTGAGGTCCTGCGGGCTGCGGACGCGTTGGTCCAGCATCTCGCGGAGCACCACCAGGCCGCCGACGAGGCCGACCAACAAAAAGGTGATCCCGGGCACGATGACGAGGGTGGGCGAGGTCATCTCCGGCTGGCTGGGGCTGACCTGGGTCTTGACCCGGACGTAGTCGTCGCGCTCGCTCATCGCCCGCAGGGTGTCGAGCGCGGCGTCGGCCCGCTGTTTCTTTTCCTGGAGGATCTGCAGATCGACCTCGAGCTGGGCGTACTCGGCGAGCTTCTGCGTCAGCTCCTGCAGCCGGGTCTTGGTGGCGGCGAGCTGTGGCTCGAGCGCGGCAAGCTGGCCCATCAGGCCCTCGACCTGCCTGGCGGCCGTCTGCAACTGCAGCGCCCGGTACTCGCCGAGCTCCTGGTCGATCTCGCGGTTGAGCTCGAACTCGACGGCATCGCGGCGGTGGTCGAGCTGGACGATCTGGGGGTGGGCCTCGCCCTTGCCGCTGGCCAGCAGCTGCCGCCGGCTCTCGTCGAGGCTGCGGAGCTCCTCTTCACGGCGGGCGATGGGGGGCAGCTGCTGGAGGTAGGCGTTTTCCTCGTCGGTCATCGCCTGGGCGTCGGTCGAGCGGCGGAGCGATTCGTAGCTGCCCTGCGCGGCCGAGAGGAAAGAGGTGAGCTCGAGCTGCTGGCTCAGCAGCTTGGTGTGGACGACCTGTTCTTCGGAGGCGGCCACGCCGAGCGTCTCGATTTCGTTGTCCTCGATGAAGCGCCGCTGCTCGTTGCGGACGCGTTGGATGTCGTCCTCGAAGCGGTTGTTTTCGGTCAGGAAGAGCCGGCGGAGCGAGCTGCCCGCCTGGTCGTTGTTCAGCCGCTTGATCGTGAGGTACTGCTGCATGAGCTCGTCGAGCAGCAGCTGCGCGTCGCCGGGGTTGGGCGCGGTCATCGAGAGGTTGATCAGCGTCGTGCCCCGCATCGGGCTGATGCGGAGCATCTCTTGCTGCATGTGGGCGCGGGCGCGGTCGGCGTCGCCGCCGAAGCCGGCGTACCACCGCGTGTCCAAGACGCGGGTGCGTTGGAGGGTGAGGCGGACGATCTCGTCGGACATGATGAGGTTCGCCTCGTTGTTCATGTAGCGGGAGATCGAATCGTTGTTGCCGCCCATCGCGCCGCCGCCGACGGTCGTGTCGAAGGGGTTGCTGACGGCCCGCGGCTCGAAGACCAGCTGGGCTTGCGAGGTGAACTGCGGCGCCGTGCGGCGGAGGAACACGTAGAGCCCGGCCCCGACCATGAGCCCGATCACGCCGACGACCACCAGCAGCATCAGGTGCTGCCGCGCGAGCTTGACCGGGTCGATGGGCTTGAATTTGCTCGTCGGCGGCGGCGGGGTCATGCCGGTGGCCGGGCCGATGGGAGGGATCGTCGAGAGCGGGTTGGCGGTCATGGCGAGGTCTCTCTCCGGGTCAGATTCCCGGTGCGGTTCGGGCTTAAAGCGGGAGGCTATCGGGGCCGCGGGCCGGGTGAGCGGGGTAGTTTGAACGGGGTCGCGGGGATTTCAAGCCGGTTCGGCGGTTTCAGCGGATTTGTTGGAGCAGGCGTCGGGCCTGTGCGGCCCGGTCGGTGTCGGCGGCCTGCTCGGAGAGTTCGAGGGCCTGTTCGAGCACGCCGCGGGCCGTTGCGTCGTTGCCGGTTTCCAGCAGGAGTCGGCCCAGGTGCAGGGTGTTGGCGGGCAGCGCCCGCAGCCGGATGCTCCGCTCCAGCGTCGTGCGGGCCTCGTCGACCTGACCGACCTGGTAGAGCGTCCAGCCGAGCGTGTCGACGATCTCGGCGTTGTCCGGGGCCCGCTCGGCGGCGCGGCGGGCCATCGGCAGGGCCGATTCCGGGTCGTCCAGCTCGCTGGCGAGCACGAACGCCAGGTTGTTGAGGTATTCGAGGTTGTCCGGGCTGCGCTGCAGCAGGGACCGGTAGAGGTCGCGGGACCCGGCGGGGTCGCCCATCTGGAGCATCGCCAGGGCGTCCATCGCGTCGACTCGTTCACGGGCCGCGGCGTCGGCCGGCAGGGTCTCGCGTAGCCGGGACAGCCGCGCCCGGGTCGTGTCGTAGTCGCCGGCGGCCATCGCGGTCTGCGCGGCGATCAGCCCGACCCACGACGGGTCGGCCATCCCGTCCACCCCTTCGGCGAGGGCGAACGCCGGCTCTGGGCCCAGCGTCGTCACCATCCGCTGCAGCACCGCCGCCGCCTCGCCGCGGGTCGTGCTGCGCTGCAGCGCCAGGACGAACACGCGCTCGGCGGGCTCGGCCTGGCCCAGCCCGGCCAACGCCGCGCCGCGCAGGGCCTGGAGCACCGGGGTGTCGGCCACGAGCTGGGGGTGGGCGTCGAGGGCGTCGCGGGCCCGAGCCGGGTCGCGGTTCTGCAGGTGCAGCGCGGCGAGTCGGCCCAGCACCTCGGCGTTGGGGGTCTGCTCGAGGAGCGACTCGTACGCCGGGATCGCCTCGGCTGTATCGCCCCGCGCCGCCGCGAGGTTGGCGGCCAGCAGCGCCCAGCCGGGGTTGTCGGGCTGCAGGTTCCGGGCGGCGTCGATCAGTTCTTCCGCGTCGGCCACGCGGCCTTGGCCGAGGTAGAGCTCGGCGAGCTGCCGCCGGGCCGCGGCGTCCCCCGGGTTCTGCTCGAGCAGCGACCGCAGGCTGAAGATCGCCCGGCGGGGCTCCTCGTCGCGCAGGTGCAGCTGCGCCTGCAGCGTCAGGGCCGCGACCTGCCCCGGGTCGATCGCCAACGCGCGGTCCAGGTCGTTCATCGCGTCGCGGGTCCGCTGCGGGTTGGCGGCCAGCAGCCGGGCCCGCTGCACGTAGGCCGCCGCGTTGCGGTCGTCCTTGGCGATGGAGCGGTCGGCCAGCCGCAGGGCGTCGTCCGTCCGGCCCTCGGCCGCGGCCAGGACGGCCCGCAGGGCGTCGATCGTGGCGGTGGGCTCGAGGCCGTCCAGCACCCCCGCGGCGGCGTCGGTCTGCCCCGCGCGGATCAGAGACTCGGCGTAGCGTGCGCCCAGCACCTGCCGATCGTCGTCCGTCACCGAGGCGAAGAGGTCGCGGTAGACCGCGGCCGCGTCGTCGTGACGCCCGGCGTTGAACAGCACGTCGCCCAGCTCGCGGCTGGCCGTGCGGCGGTCGGGGTCCTCGACGGCGGCCGCCTTTTGGTAGGCCGCGACCGCGGGTGGGGTCTGCCCGGCCCGCATCAGGTAGCGGGCGATGAGCAAGTGGTCTTCGGAGGTCGCGTCGTCGCCGCGGGCGTTGACGTGGCTGACCAGGACGTCGAGGCCTTTTTCGGTTTGGCCCGCGAGCCGGTAGACGTTGGCCAGGGTCGCCAGGTAGCCGGGGACTTCGCCCAGCTCCTCGGACCGAGATGCAAGTCGGTCGAGCGCCGCCCGCGTCTGGCCGCTCTCGGCTTCGAGCAGGGCGAGCCGCAGGAAGTTGTCGAGGTCGTCGGGCCGGTTGTCGGCGAGCCGTCGCCGCAGGGCGAGCACGGCGGCGGGGTCGCCGTGGCGCTGCTCGTAGGCCGCGTAGCGTTGGACCACGGCGGGGTTGCGGGGGGCGTAGGACAATGCGGTCCGCAGCGTGTCGAGCGCCGCGCCGCGTCGGCCCAGCGCGTCGTGGGCGGCGGCGAGACCCAGCAGGGCGGGGACGTTGTCGGGCTTCTGCCGCACGGCCGTGTCGTAGGCGATGACCGCCTCGGACGCGTCGTCGGCCCGCATCAGCAGGTCGCCGTACTGGCGCCAGCCCTCGTCGAAGACCGGGCGGAGTTCCAGCGCCTGGTCGTACGCGCTGATCGCTTGGGGCAGCAGGCCCTCGGCGGCGGCGAGCCGACCGCGGAGCAGGTGCCCGTCCGCCAGGTCGAGGTTCCGTGCGCCGGCCTCGGCGACCAGGCGGCGGGCCCGGTCGAACTCCCGGTCGTGGATCGCCAGACTCAGGTCCAGCAGCAGCAACTGGTCGTTGTCGGCGTCGAGCTGCCGGGCCGCGTCGAGGTGCGGCCGGGCGTCGTCGTGGCGGTTGTACCGGAGGTAGGCCTGCGCCTGCCGCAGCTCGCGGTCCATCGGGTCGTCGGTCTCGGCGACGACCTGCGCGATCAGCTGCTCGAGCGTCACGCCCGTCTCGCTGCGTCGGCTCTCGATCTGGAACCGCAGCAGGCTCACCGCCCGGCTGTCGGCCCCGGCGGCGGCGGCGCGGTCCAGCAGGGCGAGCTGGTCCTCGGGGGTCTCGAGCAGCGGCAGCAGCGCCTGGACCACCGCGACGTTGCGGGGGTCGGCCTCGAACTGCTGCGCGAGCAGGTCGCGGCCCTGCGTGGCGTCGCCGCGGCGGGCGTAGAGCCCGGCCAGGGACCGGCTCACGTCCGCGCCGCGATCGGCCTCGGGGATCGTTTCGAGCTGGGCGATCGCCGCGTCGGTGTCGTCCTGGTTGCGGTACCACTGCGCGAGCAGCCGGCGGGCGGTGACGTTGCCCGGCTCGGTCTCCAGGACCACCTCGATCTGCTGCCGGGCGGTCTCGAACTGCCGGCCGCGGATGAGCATCTCGGCGAGCTGCAGCCGGAGATTGGACCGGATCTCGACCCGCCCGGCGCCGCCGACCAGGGCGAGGACCTGCTGCAGCCGCTCGGCGGCGGCACCCCACTGGCGTTCGGCCTGCCGGGCGCGGGCCGAGAGCAGCAGCGCCTCGATGTCGCGGTCGGCGTAGAGGTCGCTGGCGCGGTCGAGGAACTGCATCGCCCGTGTCGTCTGGTTGCGCAGCAGCGCCGTTTTGCCCCGGAGCATGAGCACGCGGACGTCTTCGCCGGCGACGGTTTCGAGCTCGTCGACCGCCGTGTCGGTGGCCGCGAGCAGGGCGGCGCGGCGGTCGGGGTCGTCGGCGGCCTCGGCGCGGATCAGCTCGATGTTGGCGACCTCGAAGATCGCCTGCTGCCGCAGGACCTGGTCGCGGAGCGAGGCCTCGAAGTTGCCGCGGACCTCGTGGTCGCGGGCCGAGACGTAGATCTCGTGGGCGGCGTCGAGTTCCAGCTGCAGCTTCAGGACGTTGGCGAGCATCAGCCGGTAGAGCAGCATCTCGGGCCGTTTCTCGACGGCGCTGCGGAGCAGGGCCTGGGTCCGGGCCAGGTGGTTGCGGCTGTCGCCGGGCAGGGGCTCGAGCCCTTCGTCGAGGCGGCGGGCGTTTTCGAGCGCGGCGCGTTGCCGTTCGACGCGGGGCAGCATCTCGGCGATCTGCTGGACCAGCAGCGCGGGCTCGGGGCGCTCGAGCATCGTGGCCTCGAGGTCGGCCAGGACCGGCGCGACGGTCGCCAGGGTCGCGGCGTACTGCTCGCGGCCCTCGGCCATGGCGTCCTCGTCGCCGCCACGGCGGGCGCGGAAGAGCTGGAGGTCGCCCAGCCCGAGCATGACGGTGAGGTACTCGATCTTGACCTGCGGGTCGTCGGGGGCCGAGGCGAGGGCTTGGTCGGCGTACTCCAGGACCCGGGCGCGGGCGGCGTCCGCGGTGGCCGAGCCGGGCGCGGCGCGTTCGCTGCGGCCGGCGTCGTAGAGGTGCCAGCGGGCGAGGTGGTGCAGCACGTCGGTGTCGTCGGGGCGTTGGGCGAGGACGGTTTCGAGGTCGTCGAGGGCCTGCTGCTGGTCGCCGCGGGCCATCGAGTCGCTGAGCTGAACGTTCTGGCTGATGCCGCGGAACTTCAGGGCCGGCAGGTTGCTCGGGTCGGTCTCGAGGCGGGCGGAGGTGGCGGTGAACAGCTCGTTGAAGAACGAGGGGACGTTGAATTCCTGGCCCCAGCGGTAGAGCGTCTGGTAGTAGTCTTCGAGCAGCCGGTCGTCACCGGGCCGCAGTTCGGTGGCGCGGCGGGTGAGGTTGAGGATCTCGCGGAGGACGCGTTGGGCCTCGAACTGGTCGCGGACGCTCATGTTGCGCCGGGCTTCGATGTACTTGAGCAGGATCTCGACGTTGGTCGGGTCGCGCTGCCAAGCCAGGCCGTAGCTCTCGGCGGCGAGGCGGTAGTCGCGGTCGCGTCGGCGCTGGGCCTCGGCGGCGGCCGCGTCGGAGTCGGCCGCGACGGTGTCGGCGGCGTCGCGGGCCAGGACGAGGTGGCGGTCGCCGGTGGCCTCGAGCTCGGAGGTGCTCTTGCGGACGACGGTGTAGTAGAAGCCCGCGAGCCCGCCGACCAGCAGGATCAGGGCGGCGGCGAGGACGACGACGAGCTTGGTGTTGACTTTCGTGGCCATGGGGCAGGTGGGGTCTGGGGTGCGGGGTCTGGGGTGCGGGGTCTGGGGTCCAGCGGGAAGTCGGCTAGCGGGCGGGGTTGGTGTCGGGCGGCCAGACGCCGGCCTGGACGTCGGCCCAGTCGGGCAGGCAGGCCATGATGTCGGGCATGACGGCGTCGAGCAGGTCGGCGACGCGGCGGTCGAACTCCGCGCGGTCGGCGACGCCCAGGATCTGGACCTCGACCTTGCAGTAGTAGCTGTAGCGGTCGCGGATGTCGAAGCCCTGGAGCCGGACGCGGTTGGGCGAGTCGAGGAACTTACCGTTGGCGACGAAGAAGTAGGTCACGTGCTGATCGGCGTCGCCGCGGCCGGGGCTGCCGTAGGTGAAGCGGGTGGCGTCGATGTCGCGCGACGGCAGGCGGATCACCGTGCCGTCGGCCCATTTCGGCTCACCGGGCGGCGGCAGCGTGGCGGTCCCGACGAAGCCCGGGCCGTCGGGGTCTTCGGTGAACCGCGACGGGTCGAGGCGGACGACGTGCGACGCCAGTCCTTTGTGCTGCACCCCGCCGGCGACGAAGCAGCGGTCCGGCACGTGCGGCACGGTGTCGCTGAGCCCGGTGTAGTACGCCGCGTGCAGGCGGACCAGGTGGCCCGGCTCGCCCTCGGGCACGCGGGTATCGCGGTACCAGCGGCTGAGGTAGTTCTCGGTGCCCAACTCGTCGACGATCTCGGGCGGCAGGACGTCCTCGCGCTCCAGCACGTAGGGCCCGATCTCGGCCGGCAGCCGGGTGAGGCGGTGACGCAGGTCGACGGCCTCTTTGTGCAGCACGACCTGCTGCCAGGACAGCACCGAGTGTTTGCCGGCGGCGGCGACCCCGAAGACGCCGCAGGTCAGCGCCGCGCCGAACGCCAACGCCGCCGGACCCCGCCGCCCGGGGGCACTGCGGACCGCGAGGACGGTCAACCCGACCAGCACGCCGACGCCGCCGGCCGCGACCGCCCACGACGCCGCGGCCGGCACGGCCGGGAACAACGGCCGCGCCGACAGGCCGTTGAACAACATCGCGTAGACGGCCCCCGTGCCCAGCGCCAGCCCGCCGCCGAGCAGGGCCGCCCGGGTGATCGTCGCGCCGGTCGCCGCGGGCCCGGCCGGCGCGGCCAACGTGGGGGTTCCGGGGGCCGGCGACGCCGCGGATTCATCTTCCGCGTCGCCCCGGATGATCACGTGGTCCAGCACCCAGCCCACCCCCAGGAACAGCAACGCCGCGGGCACCAGCATCATCATGCCCACGAACAGGTGGAAGTCTCCCGTCGCGTACTCCTTGTCGATCGTCGAGATCACCCCGAGCGCCGTCACCCGCCCGATGTTGACCAGCACCGCGATCGGCACCGCCAGGGCGACCATGATCAGCCGCTGCCACCACGTCCGGTCGAACAGAAACGCCAGCGCCACCCCCAACGCGATAAACGCCATGAGCATCCGCAGGCCCGAGCAGGCCTCCGCGACGTTCATCGGGTAGTCCTCCCAGACCCCCTGCCGGTTCATGAACCCCATCGTGATCGTGTTGCCCGACGTCGTGACCGTGAAGTTCATGAACTCGGCCAGGATTTTCAGCGCGACCGTCGCCCCCGCCGCCGCGACGTCCTGCAGCTGCGCCGCGACCCGCTCCCAGATCGCGTCGCTGATCTTCACGGCGAACACCAGGTACGCCACCGGGAACCACAGCACCCGCATCGCCGACGGACCGAGCAGGAACAACACCGTGGCGAACACGGTGAAGACCATGCTGTAGCCCCGCATCATGTCGTTACGCCCCGGGAAGATGCCCCAGACGTAGGCGTACAGCCCCAAGAACACCAGCGGCAGCGCCCACCAGCACAGCCGCTTCGGGGCCTCGTCCAGCCGCCGGCGGTGCTGGTGGATGTAGTACACCGAGATCAGGGGGATGATCAGCACGTGGGACCAGTTGGGGTCCTTGCTGAAAAGCCAGGTCCGATAAAGAAACTCCCAGTGCATCAGCCCGAACAGGGCCGTGCACACCGCGATCCACACCCACGCCGCGGCGGGGATCATCGGCCGGGGCCTCGCCGCGGCGGGCAGGTTGGTCGTCGCGGTCCGGGTCATGTCCTCATCGGCCCGCCTCCACGGGCCCCCTGCTGCCGGTTGCCGCGTCGGGGCGGCGGTGCTGAAATCGATCGGATAGCGATACCAACCTGAACCGTTGGGTACGCCGTGGGCGTCCGCCGGTTCGTCAAGTTTACGTCAAACCCCGGGCGGAGCCGAAGAAAAGTTGCGGTGGATGTCCCCGCGTCCGCGGCCAGTAGGGCCCCGGCGGGATGGGCAAAGCGTCGCGGGCCCTCCCGAGCCCGCG
The DNA here is from genome assembly GCA_039025315.1 of Planctomycetota bacterium. Taxonomy (GTDB): domain Bacteria; phylum Planctomycetota; class Phycisphaerae; order Phycisphaerales; family Phycisphaeraceae; genus Algisphaera. The sequence continues at coordinate 17,394 of JBCCOP010000005.1, forward strand.
ACGCATGGGTTGGTTAGTTGTCGTTGTCGCCGAAGACATCGCCGCCGAAGTTGCGGTCCAGCACGAACCCGAAGCCGTAGGTGAACCGGAACCCGTTGCGGACGATCGCCAGCGGCGTGGCGAGGCCCGAGCTGCCGATGTTGATCAGGTCGTCGGGCTTCAGGAAGATGTCGGGCTCGGTGCCGTTGAAGATCGCCGCGAGGTCCAGGCGGATCGTGACCTCCTGGTTGTTGGCGGTCCGGCGGATCAGGTCCACCTTGTTGGGCCAAGCCAGCCCGGCGAGCCCGCCCGACGAGGCGATCAATTGCTTGAGGGTCAGGTCCTGCTCGCCCGGCACGGTGTAGGCCCCGGGGCGATTGGACTGGCCCATGACGTAGACGAAGCCGGCGGACTGGTTCGGGATGCGGATGATGTCGCCGGGGCGGACCACGACGTTGAACCGCATGTCGCCGTTGATCAGCCGGTCGTACGGCACCTCGATGATGCGTTGGGTCACCAACGCGCCCAGGTCGTCGGCCCCCGCGGTGCCGAACCGCGGGTCGCCGCCGGCCGTGGCCGCGCCCTCGACCCGCACGAACCGGCCGTCGACGTAGACCCACCGCGGGCTCTGCCCGTCGCTCTCTAGACCCGACTCGACGCCCGCCGGCGGGGCGGGGCGGTCTTCGGGGGCCGCCGACTCGTTCAGGTCCGCCGGGGCCGGGCCGTCGTCCAGCAGCCCCTCGATCAGGTCGCCCGGGTCGCTCGGGGTCGGCTCCGCCTCCGGCCGACCGTCGTCCGGGGCTTCGCCCGCCGCCTCCGCGGTCAGCGGCGCCTGCCGGAAGATCAGGACCCGCTTGATCCGGTTGCTCACGCCGCCCGCCTGCGCGATCGCCTCCAGCAGCCGGAAGTCCGGCTGCGGGATCAGGTACGGCCCGAACCGCGTCGTGCCCTCTTCTGGCGCGCCGATGATCGTGTACAGGTTCTCCCGCGACTGCTGCACCACGACGCTCACCGTCGCGTCCTGCATGATCCCCTTCTGCTCCAGGATGTCGATGATCTCGTCCTCGAGCTGGCTCGGGCTCAGCCCCGCCGCCCGCACCTTCCCGACGATCGGCAGGCGGATGCTGCCCGTCCCGTCGATCGCCCGGTTCTGCGTGTCCGTCACCCCCACGCTGATCAGCTCGAAGATCGACACCGTGATGAAGTCGCCCGACCCCATCACGTACTCCTGCAGGTCCGGCACGAGGTCCTCGGGCCGCACCGGCGTCAACGCCACCGGCGAGTCCGTCAACGCCCCGCCCAGGTCCAGCGTCTCCAGGATCGGCATCGACACCGGCGTCCGCTCCCAACGCCCGACCACCGACGGGTCCATGTAGCTGTCGGTTTCGCAACCCGTCAGCCCCAGCCCCGCCGTCAGCAACACCCCCGCCAGCGACCACCGGCCCGTCGTCCGAAGCTTCTTGTTCTGGTGCACCGTCTACGGCTCCTACTTGCTCGGCCCGGACGCGACGCACGCCCCTATCCCGGCCGATCGGCTTGGTTCACGATCCCTCGGCCCGTCTTCGACAAACCGATCCACGTCGAATCACTCTAAACCATTCCCCAGCTTACCGCACCCGACCCACCCGATAACCCCCACCCCTCGCCCCCACCCGCCCGCAAAACCGCTACGCTCCCCGCAACTTCAACCCCCGAACCCAACCCCTATGCCCGACCCCGTCCAACACGTCAGCATCGTCGGCGACGGCGCCATGGCCACCGTCATGGCCCTGCTGCTCGAGTCCCGCGGCCTGCGGGTCACGATGTGGGGCCCCACCCCCGACCACGTCGCCGACGCCATCCAGACCCGCGAGAACCGACGCTACCTGCCGGGCCACCCCCTGCCCAACAACATCCGCCTCACCGCCGACGACGCCGCCTGCTTCCGCGACGCCCAGCTCATCGTCTCGGCCATCCCCACCCAGTTCGTCCGCGGCGTCTGGACCCGCCTCGCCCCCCACGCCCCGGCCGACGTCCCGATCGTCTCCGTCGCCAAGGGCATCGAGCAGGACACCATCCTCCGCCCCACCCAGATCATCGCCGACGTCCTGAAAACCCACGCTGACGCTGAGCCACAAAGCGGCGAAGCGTCTGGTATCCCCCAACCGCCTCCCCCCCTCGCCGCCCTCTCCGGCCCGTCCGTCGCCGACGAGCTCGCCAAGTGCCTCCCCGCCACCGTCGCCGCCGCCTCCGACGACCCCGACCTCGCTGAGCGGATCCAGCAAACCTTCACCACCCAGTGGTTCCGCGTCTACACCAACCCCGACCTGCTCGGCGTCGAACTCGCCGGGGCGCTCAAGAACGTCATCGCCGTCGCCGCCGGCATCCTCGACGGCTTGCAAGCCGGCAACAACGCCAAGTCCGCGCTGCTGTCCCGCGGCCTCGCCGAGATCACCCGCCTCGGTACCGCCATGGGCGCCAATGCCGAAACCTTCTTCGGCCTCACCGGCGTCGGCGACCTCGCCACCACCTGCTTCAGCCCCACCGGCCGCAACCGCACCGCCGGCGAACAACTCGGCAAAGGCCAAAAACTCGACGTCGTTCTCGAATCCATCCCGGGGGTGGTGGAAGGCGTGCCGACCACCCGCGCCGTGGTCGCGTTGGCCGAGCGTCACGGCGTCGAGATGCCGATCACCCACGCCGTCCACGACGTCCTCTTCCGCGGCCTCGACCCCCTCGACGCCATCAGCCGCCTGATGTCCCGCGAACCCAAGACCGAACGCGTCGGCTGAAGCTCCGCTTGGTGCGCACAAAATCGTGGCGTTCTGCCACGAAAACTCACAAAACGCACAAAATTTTCAAACCGTGCTACCCCCGGAACCTACGCCGCGGCGTCGCGGCGGATTCCGGGGGTTTTCGCGCACAAAACGTTCGTTGCGTCCTTAAGTGTCGGCCCCCGTTTTGCCGGCGGACCCCGGTACAGGCAAGGCCGGGCCCGCCCGCGGCGGACGGCCGGGTCGAGTGACCGCGTGTCGGCGGCGATGCCACGGGTACCACCTTGTCGGAAACCCCGTGGGTCCAGACACCACGGCTCGGCCGGGGGCGCACGCCCGGGTCGTTCCGATCCGTTGAACCGCCAAGGACGCCAAGAGCGCCAAGGAAGACAAACACGGCAGTTGGGGGTTTTTTGCTTCTGCCTTCCTTGGCGACCTCCGCGTCCTTGGCGGTTCAACTGAATCGGGAGACCACCACCCCGCCGCGGCGGCCGCGAAGCGGTGCGGGTGGGGGCGTGGGGTGCCCGCTCATTGACATCTGGTTGCGTGGTTCATTCGCTCACGACGGCGACCACGGCTCGACCAGGGCCAGCAGCTCGTCCACGTGCGCCGTCGCCAGGCATTCGACGGTGTCGGCCCCGCCGTAGTAGACGCGAACCGTGCCGTCGTCGTCGCGAAGCATCCCGCCGGGGAAGATCACGCCGCCGCGGAAGCCCTTGTTCTCGTAATCGGTTTCGGGCGCGAGCACCGGCTCGGGCGACAGGCCGATCACCCGCCAGGGCTCGTCGAGGTCGGTCAGGATCAGGCCGGCCCCGTAGGTCTTGGTCCAGCCGTAGGGCTCCCAGCCGTGAAGCGGCCGGTCTTCGTCCTTGTGGACGTAGTGGAACGCCGCGAGCCAGCCGCGGTCGGTGCGGATCGGCGGGGCCCCGGGGCCGATCTTGCAGTTGCAGTAGGGCACCTCCTCCGAGCCGAGGACGAGCCGCTGGTTGCCCCAGTCGCGGCCATCGGGCGAGTCGGCGTACCACAGGTCGAACTGCTCGGGGCCGCCGCGGCCGTAGATCGGCATCGGCCGCTCGAACCGCGCCATCCGCCCGCCGAACCGCTCGGGGAACAGCACCATGTTGCGGTTGTCCGGCGCGGCGAGGTGCAGCACCTCGAAGTCGCGGAAGTCCTCGGTCCGCGCGACGCCGCCGCGTACGCCGTGGGTCGTGTCCATGGCAAAGCACATGTACGTCTGACCGTCGAGCACGGTCAGCCGGGGGTCGTAGACCCGCCTCACCTCGTTGCTCCGGCCGTCGAGCTCACCCGACCAGGACCACACCGGCTGGTCTTCGACACGGAACGCGACGCCGTCGTCGCTGACCGCGAGCCCGAGGTTCGTGCCGTCCCACGGCTTTCCTTCCGCCAGCCGCCGGCGGAAGTCCTCGGCGTCTTTGGGCCCGTAATCGTTGCGGAACACCATCACGTACCGCCCGGCGTAAGGCCCCGACACCGGCCGGCACACCCCGGCGTTGAACAGCAGCGAGCACGGGAACGGCGCGTGGGCCGGCGTCAGGATCGGGTTGTCGGGGTGGCGGCGCAGTGGCATGGGTTTCCTAGGCGATGGCGACCGGGCCCGTCGCGGCGGGGTGCGTGGCCCGGGCGGGCGTACCGGCGGCCATGATCACCTGTTCGAGTTCGTCGTCGGTCAGGTCGGCGCGGAGGCTGAGGCGGACGCGGGCGGTGCCCGGCGGGACGGTGGGGGGGCGGATGGCGACGGCAAGGATACCGGCGCTTTCGAGCTTCGCCTGCAGGGCGAGGGCGGCGTCGATCTCGCCGACGCGGAGCGGGACGATGGGCGTGGGGAGATGTTCCGGGGGTAAGCCGGGCCAGCCGGCGTCGGTGAGGCGTCGGCGGAGGCGGCCGCTCAGCTCGGCGAGGCGTCGGCGGCGGTCCGGCTCGTCGCGGACGACGTCGAGGGCGGCGGCGACCGCGGCGGCCTGGGCCGGCGGCACGGCGGTGCTGTAGATCAGGGGGCGGGCGCGGTTGACGAGGGTGTCGATGACGAGCCGTGACGCGGTGACGACCCCGCCGAGGCCGCCGAGGGCCTTGCTGGCGGTGCTGACGGTGACGCCGACCCGGCCGATCATGTCCTGGGCCTCGGCGAGGCCGGCGCCGGTGTCGCCGAGCACGCCGGTGGCGTGGGCCTCGTCGACGACGAGCGTGGCGTCGTGTTGTTCAGCGAGGTCGGCGAGGGCGGGCAGGTCGGCGGTGTCGCCGTCCATCGAGAACACGGCGTCGGTGACGAGGAAGCGTTCCGCGTCCGGGGCGGTTTCGTGGTGCCGGCGTAGCAATCGCTCGGCTTTGTTCAGGTCGCCGTGGGCGTAGGTGCGGACGTCCGCGTCGCTGGCTTTCGCGGCGTCGAGCAGGCTGGCGTGGTTGAGCTTGTCCTGGACGATCAGGTCGCCGGGGCGGGCCAACGCGGTGAGCACGGCGAGGTTGGCGGCGTAGCCGGTGGGCAGCAGCAGCGCGGCCTCGGCGTGCTTGAAGTCGGCGAAACGCCTCTCGGTCTCGGCGATCAGCGGCGAGTGGCCCGCGACGAGCCGGCTCGCGCCGCCGCCGGTGCCGCGTCGCTGCGCGGCGTCGGCGGCGGCTCGCTTGAGGTGGGGGTGGGTGGCGAGGCCGAGGTAGTCGTTGCCGGCGAGGTTGAGCCGGCGTCGGCCGTCGAGTTCGACGTGCTTGCCGTGGCCGTCGACTTCACGCAGGGACCGTCTCAGCGACCGCGACGCGAGGCCATCGAGTTCGCGTTGCAGGCGCGTGGACAGCGGCATGTGTAGGGTCAGCGACGCGTGGCGTCGCCGCTGAAACTTCCGGGGGTCACTCGTCGTCTTCGTCGAGGTCGATCTCGATCTCGCCGCCGGTCAGGCCGTCCTGGCTGAGCGTGACTTTCATGAGCCGGCCGACCTTGAACTTGACGGTGCGTTTGGGCGGGACCTCGACGGGCTCGAGGGTTTTGGGGTTCTGGGCCATACGGGCCCGCCGCTGCTTGACCTCGAAGACGCCGAAGTCGCGGAACTCGAGGCGGTTGCCCTTGCCGAGTTCGACGATGATGGAGTTGAGGAAGGTCTGGACGATGTCCTTGACCACGACGCGCTTCTGGCCGGTGGCCTCGGCGATGGCGTCGATCAGTTCTTTTTTGGTCACGGTGGCCATGGACTTCGGACCTCGGGAGGGTGACGCGGGCGGTCCGTGTCAGTATGTCAAGGCGTCGCGGGCCGGTCAAGACCCAAATCTTGCTCTGCACATAGATTAGGCACGCTGCGCCGCGGTCGTCCAGCGGTGTTGTGCGGGTTTGGGGAAGCCCCTAGCATGACCGGGTTCGTTTTGTGACGTCCGGTTGCCCGACCATGCCCGCCCCCGCCGACAACCCGAACGCTGCGCCCGTGCCCGACCCGGCCGAGGTGGACCCGGCGCGGCTGCGGATCGTGAAGTACCCCGACCCGGTGCTGCGACGGATCGCCACGCCGCTGTCGGCGGTGGACGACGCGGTGCGGGCTGTCGCGGCGCGGATGCTGGAACTGATGCGCGAGGCCCGCGGCGTCGGGCTCGCCGCGCCGCAGGTCGGGCTGTCCTGGCGGATGTTTGTCGCCAACCCGACCGGCGAGCCCGAGGACGACCGCGTGTTCATCAACCCCGCCCTGACCGACCCGGGCCCCCACACCGCGCCGCGCGACGAGGGCTGCCTCAGCCTGCCGCACGTCTCGGCCGAGGTCACCCGGCCGACCGCCGTCACGATCACCGCGCTGGGCCTCGACGGCGAGCCGTTCACGCTAACCTCCGACGACTTCCCCGCCCGCGTCTGGCAGCACGAGAACGACCACCTCAACGGCACGCTGATCCTCGACAAGATGACGCGGATCGACCGCCTGGCCAACAAGCGGGCGATCGCGGAGCTCGAGGAAGCCGCGGGTTGAACCGGCGATCGCCATGAGACTGCTCTACTTCGGCTCCGGCGCGTTCGGCCTGCCGACGCTGCAACGCCTGTACGGATCGACCGAGCACGAGGTCGTCGCGGTGGTGTCGCAGCCCGACCGGCCGGCGGGGCGCAAGCGGGTGTCGACCCCGACCCCGGTCGCCGCGTGGGCCGAAGCAAGAGGGATCGAGACGCTCAAGTCCGACGACGTGAACACGCCCGGGTTTGTCGCGCGGGTCGCGGGCTACGGCGTGGACGCGTCGGTGGTGATTGCGTTCGGCCAGAAGCTCAGCCCGACGCTGATCGCGGCGATGGGCCGACTGGCGGTCAACGTCCACTCCTCGCTGCTGCCGAAGTTCCGGGGGGCGGCACCGATCAACTGGGCGATGATCGAGAACGAGCCGGTGACCGGCGTGAGCGTGATCGGCCTGGCGCAGCGGATGGACGCCGGGGCGATGTACGCCACCGCCGAGACGCCGATCGACCCGCGCGAGACGGCCGGCGAGCTGCACGATCGTTTGGCCGAGCTCGGGCCCGACGGTGTGTTGCGGGTCTTGGGTGACCTGGAGCACGACCGGCTCACGCCGATCCCGCAGGACGACACGCAGGCGACACGCGCCCCGAAGTTCACCAAGGCCGACGGTACGGTGTCGTTCGACCGGCCCGCCGCGTTGGTGCGGTCTCGCATCCACGGCCTGACGCCGTGGCCCGGGTGCCGGGTCAGGTGGACGTCGGCGGCGACGGGGACGACCGAGACGCTGATCCTCAAACGGGTGATCGATCACATGCCAGACGAGGTCGATGCGGAGCCCGGCGTGGTCCGCCACGATCTGCGGGTCGCCTGCTGCCCCGGAAGTGTCGAGCTGTTGGAATTGCAAGCACCGGGCGGGAAGCCGCTGCCTCTGGCTGAGTTCGTCAAGGGTCGGCCGCTGCTACCGGGCGACGTGTTCACGGCGCTCGGCGCGTAAAAAAACTCACGAATCGCTGCCCTTAATCCAGCATGGGCCAGGTGTGCGGCCCTTTGCGGTGGTGGTCGACAGGTCGTGAGCTACCACCAGTATCGGTGATCGGCGGGGCCGACCATCGCGGAATCCGCTGAATTTCCGATAAACGTTTGGCCTGCGTCCGCGACGCGGTATCAGTTTTCGAGGTAAGCCCCGAGCTTGCGGAGCCGCTCGTAGCGTTTCTTGACCAGGTTTTCCGGCTTGAACCGCTTGAGCTCGCGCAGCGACTGGACGAGGTATTTTTCGAGGGCCTCGGCCGCGGCGGCGGGGCGGCGGTAGGCCGAGCCCAGCGGCTCGTCGATCACGTCGTCGATCGTGCCGACCTTGAGGTTGTCGCGGGCGGTGACCTTCATGGCCTCGGCGGCCTTGGCGTTGTTCTCGGGGTTGGCGGTCTTCCAGAGGATCGCGGCGCAGCCCTCGGGCGAGATCACCGAGTACCACGAATACTGGAGCATCGCGAGCCGGTCCGCCACGCCGATGCCGATCGCGCCCCCGGAACCGCCTTCTCCAATAATCACGCTGACGATGGGGACCTTGAGCCGCGACATCTCGCGGAGGTTGACGGCGATGGCCTCGGCCTGGCCGCGTTCCTCGCTGCCGATGCCGGGGTAGGCGCCGGGCGTGTCGACGAAGGTGACGATGGGCAGGCCGAACTTCTCGGCCAGCTTCATACACCGTAGGGCCTTGCGGTAGCCCTCGGGGTGGGCGCAGCCGAAGTGGCAGGCGATCTTGTCCTTGACGTCCTTGCCCTTGTGGTGGCCGACGATCAGGCACTTGTGCGGCCCGATCCGGCCGAAGCCGGCGATGATCGCGGGGTCGTCGCCGTAGTGCCGGTCGCCGTGGAGTTCGGTGAAGTCCTTGACGAAGGCCTGGAGGTAGTCGGTGGTCTGCGGGCGGTTGGGGTGGCGGGCGACCTGGACGGTGTGCCAGCCGTCGAGTCGGCCGTAGATCTTCTTGAGCATCGCGGTGTGCGACTGGCGTAATTTTTTGAGGTCGGCGGTGAAGTCGAGGTTGGGGTCGAGGCCCACGGCCGAGCGGTCGGGGTCGGCCTGGGCCTCGAGCTCGTTGATCTGGCGCTCGAGGGCGAGCAGGGGCCGCTCGAAATCGAGCTCGTAGGTGCCGGTGTAGTCGGAGAGGGTGGACATGGATTAGCTGTTAGCCGCTAGGCGCTAGGCGTTAGCAAGAAGATGCGGGTGGCGGGCTCTGCCTTGTTCGTTCTCGTTCTCGTAATTCGTAATCGTAATCCCCACCCACCGCGGCTGGCCCACACGCCATGCGCCCGCCTCCGGCCAACTCAAATTATAGTTCAAACCATGTTCGACGCCGTGTCACGGGTGGTCATCGTCGGGACGGGGCTGGTTGGGGCCAGCGTCGGGCTGGGGCTGAAGCGGGCGGGCTTCGGCGGAAGCATCGTCGGCGTGGGGCGGACGCCGGCGACGCTGGGGACGGCGAAACGGGTCGGCGCGATCGACGAGGGGACAGACGATCTGGCCGAGGCGGTCGACCACGACGGCAAGCTGGTCGTCGTCGCCTGCGTCCCCGTCGGCACGATGGGCGAGGTCTTCCGGGGGCTCGCGCCGCACCAGCGGCGGGGGCTGTACGTCACGGACGCCGGGTCGACGAAGCTGAGCGTCGCCGCGGACGGCCGGCGGTACCTGACCCAGCCGCAGTTCTTCGTGCCCGCGCACCCGATGGCCGGCTCGGAGCGCAGCGGGCCCGAGGCGGCCGACGGCGGGCTGTTCCGCGGCCGGCCGTGCGTGCTGTGCCCGCACGACGACGCGGCCGACGACGCCGTGGCCGCGGTGCGAGGGATGTGGGAGGCCCTGGGCGCGACGATCCACGTCATGACCGCGGACCAGCACGACAAGCAGGTCGCGGCGGTGTCGCACCTGCCGCACCTGGTCGCGGTGCTGTTGGCGCACACGGCCGACGACCTCGGGCCGCTGGCCCTCGCCTCGACCGGCTTCCGCGACACGACCCGGCTGGCGTCGAGCAACCCGCCGATGCGGACCGATATCGTCGCCGCCAACGCCAAGCCGATCGGCGAAGCGCTCGACCGCCTGGCCGCCAACCTCAACGAACTCCGCGGCCTGGTGCGCAAGGGCCGGACCGACGACCTGCTCGACCTGTTCACCGACGCCGCGGCGATCCGCGACGCCTGGCTCGACGGGGCGTGAGCCGGCGACGCGGTTCGCTTACCCTGCGGGGCATGGCCAAGACCTATCAACTCGGGTTCATCGGCGCGGGCAACATGGCCGAGGCGATCGCGCGGGGCGCGGTGTCGGCCGGGGTGCTCGAGGCCGTGGCGATGGCGGCGGCGGACCCGAGTGACGAACGGCTGAGCGTGTTCGAGAGTTTCGGCGTGAAGCGCACGGCGGACAACGCGGCGTTGATCGCGTCCTGCGACGCCGTGCTGCTGGCGGTCAAGCCGCAGGTGCTGCCGACCCTGGCGGGCGACCTTGCGTCGATCGACGCCGAGCGGCAGGTCGTGGTCTCGATCATGGCGGGGCTGGGCAGCGCGAAGATCAGCGAGATCGCCGGGAAGCCGCTGCGGGTGGTGCGGGTGATGCCCAACACGCCGCTGATGGTCGGCCGGGGCATGGCCGGCGTCGCGTTGGGCAACCACGCCCGGCCCGGCGACGACGATTTGGCGATGCGGCTATTCGGGGCCTGCGGCGAAGCGGTCCGCGTCGAGGAACACGAGCTCGACGCGGTCACGGCGGTGTCGGGCAGCGGGCCGGCGTACGTGTTCTTTCTCGCCGAGGCCATGCAACGCGCCGCCGACGAGCTCGGCCTGTCCGGCCACGCCCGGCAGCTGGTGAATCAAACGATCCTCGGCAGCGCCGAGCTGTTGGCCAGCAGCGACGAGCCGCCCGCCGAGCTGCGGCGACGCGTCACCAGCCCCGGCGGTACGACCGCCGCGGCGATCGCCGAGCTTGAGCGTCGTGAGGTGGCCGACGCGGTGGTGGCCGCGCTGCGGGCGGCCCGCGACCGGTCGGTCGAGCTGGGCGGGTGACGTCTCCGGGGGTGGGGGCTACCCTTGCGTCATGAAGAACAAGACCGTGATCGATATCGCCTGGCTGCTCAACCGCATCACCCTCGGGATGCTTTTCGTCTTCGCGGGGGTGCGGAAGGCGATCCCGAAAGACGACGGGTCGGTGATCGACGCCCTGAGCGGTTTCGCCAATTTTGTCGCCGCCAACGCGCCGCTGCCCCGGCCGCTGGGGTTGTTCTACGGCTACGCCCTGCCGCCGGTCGAGGTCATCGCCGGGCTCATGCTCGTCATCGGGTTTTACAGCCGGGTCGCCGCGACGCTGATCGCGCTGATGCTGCTGAGCTTCATGATCGAGATGGGCATTGCCTGGTGGCCGGCCGAGGGCCCCGCGTTCGACCCGAACGCGATCCTGTTCACGCTGGCGCTGCTGCTGGCGGTCGCGGGCGGCGGGCGGTTCGTGGTCAACCGCCGGTCGAGCAAGCCGAGCTGATCAGTCGGTCGGCAGGAACACCCACAACGCCGGTCGGCCGCAGTTGCAGTGCACCGCCCGCGACAGCAGGCTCAGGCCCGACCAGCTCAGGAACACGTTGGTGCGGGCGGCGTCCCACCCGCCGGGCCGACGCGGGCCCCCGGCCTCGCCCCCGGAATGATCAAGCCGTGACGCCACGCCGGGCAGCGGGTGGAAGATCGTCTCGATCAGCCGCGGCCGACGCGGCTCGTCGTCCTGCAGCGCGTCGAGCCCCCGCAAGCGGGCGTCGCGGCCGGGGTCTTCCGACGCCGATGCGACCTCGAGCCGGTCGAGCGCGACGACGGCCCGGCGTGACACCGTCGGCAGGGTGAGCAGCCCTAGGAACGACCACAGCGTGAACCACAAGCCGAACTCGGTCACGCCGGCGGCGTGACCCAGCGACTCGGGCCGCACCAGGGCCGCCGACGCGGCGAAGCCGGCGAGCGAGAAGCCCCCGGCGGTGACCCTTCCGCCAACCCACGCCCCGCTGCTCACCGCCAACTCCCGCCGCCGCTGCGCCGCGGCGAAGCCGGTCTCGCCCAGCGTCTGCCGCCACCGCGCGGGCAGTACGACGTGCGACGCCCGGGGCCAGCCGGCGACGCCGCCGGTGAACCCCTCGTCGTCGCTCCGCCAGATCTCCAGCGGGAGGCCCGAGTCTTTCGTGTTCTTCTCGACCCGGAAGCGGGCCGTCAGTCGCGCCAGCCGGGGCCGTATCGCCAACAAGACCAACCCGCTAGCGAACGCCGCGGCTACGAGGCCGACACGCCCGCCGTACGCCGAGGCGGCGTACAGCCCAGATGCGATCGCCCAGAGGGAGAGCCCGTGCACGGCGACGCCGCGCAGCCAGGTCGCCGCGTACCTGCCGATCGGCGGGTGGTCGCGGCCGTGCCGCCGCGGAAACACGTAGCCGCCGAGCCAATCGAACGGCGACTGGATCACGGCGTAGACCGCGACGAATCCCGCGAGGGCCAACCCGTTCCCGGTGCCGAAGACTTCCGCCGGCACCCCGAACGCCAGCGCTGCCGACGCCGCGGCGACCCAGAAGCCGACGTTGGTCATGCCCAGCCACAGCCGGGCCCGGCCGTAAGGGCTGAAGCTCCGGGCCGGCGGCGGCGTGTCGATCGGGAGGGCGGGGCTGTGGGCGGTCATGGACAAGCGTAGGGGAGGGGCCGGCCGCGTTGCCAGGCACGGCACTATCCTGCCCGCATGACCTACCCCAGCCTGCGCGAGTTCGTCGACGCCCTGGACGCCGCGGGCGAGCTGCACCGGGTGGCCGCGCCGGTGTCGTCGATGCTCGAAGTCACCGAGATCGCCGGCCGCGTGAGCAAGTCGCCGGCCGCACGGGTCTCGGAACACGCCAAGGCGTTCGACCCGCGTTTCGCGCACCTCGGCGGCAAGGCGCTGCTGTTCGAGAATGTGCAGACGCCGGAAGGCCGGGCCGGGATGCCGCTGCTGATCAACGCCTTCGGCAGCTACCGGCGGATGGAGATGGCGCTCGGCTGCACGGACGGCGGGTTTGAAAGCCTGGCCGACCGCGTCGCGTCGCTGGTGAAGCCCGAGCCGCCGACGCGGCTGCTGGACAAGGTGAAAAAAGGCCTGGAGCTGGCCAAGGTCGCGTCGCTGCCGCCGAAGGTCGTGCGGTCCGGGCCGTGCCAGGAGGTGGTGAAGACCGGCGACGAGGTCAACCTCTTCGATTTGCCCATCATCCAGTGCTGGCCCGACGACGGCGACCCCCGGAAGTGCGGGTATGCGGTGTCGCCCGAGCAGGCGGGCACCGCGGAGGGCAAGGGCCGGTACATCACGCTGGCCGGCATGTACACGATCGCCCCGGATGACGCCGGCAAGCCCGACGGCGAGCCCCGGCCGTCGCGCAACGTCGGCATGTACCGCGCTCAGCTGATCGACCGAAACCACACCGCGATGCACTGGCACGTCCACCACGACGGCGCGGCCCATTGGCGGGCGTGGAAGCGACACAACGAAGAGCGGGGCGATCCTTCCGGGGGCATGCCCTTGGCGATCGTGCTCGGCGGCGAGAGCGTCCTGCCCTACGCCGCCACCGCGCCACTGCCCCCCGGCATCAGCGAACTGATTTTTGCCGGGTTTCTCAATCAGGGGGCGATCAGACTGGTCAAGTGCCGGACCGTCGATCTCCACGTGCCCGCCAACGCCGAGATCGTGATCGAGGGCTACGTCAGCACCGAGGCCGGCGGTCCGGGAATGACGAATGACGAAATCCGAATGACGAAACAACGGGCCGAGGCTGCGGGGCAGGACGTTTCGTCATTCGACATTCGACATTCGTCATTCGCCGGCGGCTTCGACGGCGCGGTCTTCGAGGGCCCGTTCGGCGACCACACCGGCTTCTACTCCCTGCCCGACCGCTACCCCGTCTTCACCGTCACGGCCGTGACGCACCGACGCGACCCGCTGTACCCCACCACCATCGTCGGCCGGCCGCCGCAGGAAGACTACTACCTCGGCAAGGCGACCGAGCGCGTCTTCCTGCCGCTGCTCAAAACGCTGGTGCCCGACATCCTCGACTACGACCTCCCGATGTTCGGCTGCTTCCACAACTGCGCGTTCATCCGGATCCGCAAGCAGTACCCGCTGCACGCCAGGAAGGTGATGCACGCCGTGTGGGGGGCCGGGCAGATGGCGTGGACCAAGGCGATCGTCGTGGTGGACGAAGACGTCGACGTCCACGACCACGACGCGGTGCTGTTCCATCTCTTGGCCAACGCCGACCCGGGCCGGGACATCGAATTGGTCCACGGCCCGCTCGACATCCTCGACCACGCCGCCCCCCGCCTCGGGGCCGGCACCAAGATCGGCCTCGACGCCACCCGCAAACTCCCGGGCGAAGAGGTCAACGGCCAACCCGTCCGCGATTATCCCAACCTGCTCGCCATGTCCGACGAGATCCGCCAACGTGTCACGCAACGTTGGGCGGAATACGACCTCCCCCCGGAAGCCTCCTGACACCCGAAAACAAGTTCGGCTGATTTTGCGGCACTATCTCAACAAAGCCATTGCGCAAATAGAAATGAGACTAATTATCAAATTACTGTATTTATTGAACTTACGTTGATTTTGGGCCGATGGTGTCTATGATCGCTTACGAGTTGAGGCTCAGTCAGTCTCAACTCTAAGTGAAGCCGATCCATCAACCCCAAACGTAAGGAATCGAACATGTTGACCCTCCAAGAAGGACAGTGCGGCCTCTGCCGGCACTTCGGCGAAGAGCACGCGGACGCCCCTCAGCTCGTGCAGGTCCGCACCAGCCGATCGGCCCCGGAAGACCTCAAGGAAGAGTGCGGCCACCCCCGGCTCGAGCCGCTGCAGCTCACCGTCACCGCCGACTCGGGCTGCGCCGGCTTCGAAGCCGCCGCGTAACCCCCCCCCCCGGAATTTGGCAACTTTGCACCCACCGCCCGCGTCACCCGACGCGGGCTTTTTCTTGGGCCGTCCGCGGTAGCACGCCCCCCGCGGCCCGGCCCGCCAGCCGGCCGGTGCACCAGGCCCACTGAAAGTTGTAGCCGCCGATCCGGCCGTCGACGTCGAGGATTTCGCCGGCCAGATGCAAACCGTCGCAACGCCGTGACGCCATCGTCCTGAGGTCGACCTCGGACAGCGGCACCCCGCCGGCGGTGACCTCGGCGTGCTCGTAGCCGCGGTCGGCGACGACCGGCAGCGGCAGGGCGGTCAACGTGCGGATCAAACTGCGTCGGTCGTCCTTGCGTAGTTGCGACAGCGGCGTCGCCGGATCGACCCCGGTCCCGTGTCGCAGCAGGGCGTCGGCCAGCCGCTCGGGGAACCGAGCTTTGACAAACTGGAGCAGAGTCCGGGTCGGTTGCGTTTCGACTTGTCGGAGGACCTCGGCGTCGAGCGATTCGGCCGTATGGTCGGGAGCAAGGTTGGCGGTGAGACGAAACGACACGTCGCGATCGAAATGGCCGGCGAAATGTCGGCTCAGGTCCATCGCCGCGGGGCCCGAGACGCCGAAGTGCGTCAGCAGCATCGCGCCGCTTTGGCGGCGTCGGACCTTGCCGCCGGGCTCGGCGAGCGTGAGCGTGACATCAACGGCGATGCCCTTGAGGGTGGTGAGCCAGTGGCCGTCGGGCAGGCGCAGCGGCACGAGCGCGGGCCAGGTGTCGGTGACGGTGTGGCCCAGGGCGCGAGCGAGGCGGTAGCCGTGGCCGTCGCTGCCGGTCTTGGGCAGCGCGAGGCCGCCGGTGCAGAGGATCACGCGGCGGGCAGCGAAGTCGCCCCGCGAGGTGGCAATCTCGAAACCGCCTCCCGCAGATTCCGTGACGGTCTCGATGCGGTGGCCGGTCCGCAGCTCGGCCCCGGCGTCGTCGGCGGCGCGGAGCAGGGCGTCGAGCACAGTGCGGGCGCGGTCGGTCGTGGGAAACAGCTTCCCAGTGTCTTCGCGCTTCAGCTCGACCCCGTGCCCCCGGAAGAATTCAACCGTATCGGCGACGGTGAACGACCGCAGGACCTTCTTGACCGCGTTGCGAGTGGCGGCGGGGCCGCCGGCGTAGTCCTCGGGGTGGACGACGTCGTGGGTGACGTTGCAGCGTCCGCCGCCGGCGATCAGGATTTTGGCGCCCAGGCGTCTGGCCCCGTCGAAGGCGACGACGCGGGCGTCCGGCGGGGCGGCGCGGCCGGCAAAGATCGCGGCGAACAGCCCGGCCGCGCCGGCGCCGACCACCGCGACGTCGATCGGCCGGTCAGCCACGGGCCGTGACGGTTTGAGGCGGCTTGGGAGCCGGGCGCGACGGCCGCAGCTCGTCGAGCGACTTGATCTCGACCCCGTCGCGCGTCAGCGACTGCGGCGCCTTCGTCGGGTCGGCGTCGGCTTCGATCTCCTCGAGCAGGTCGCCGACGGGGTGGTCGCTGACGATCTCGAAGCCCGCGTCCCGGATCATGCGGTAGGTCCGCCGCCGCTCGGCCCCCTTGCCGTTGAGGTAGCCGTCGAGGAACAGCGAGTTGGCGGGGTACAGGCACATCGCCTCGAGGCTGCGCAGGTGGTACTCCCGCCCCGCGGCGCAGCGGACGTCCGCCGACGGGCTGGTGAACCGGAACATGCAGAGAATCCGCAGGCAGTATTCCGGGGTCAGCGGGAAGGCGTCTTCCGGCGTCCCGGGCAGGCGGTTGCCTTCGAACGGCAGCAGGAAGTTCACCGGGATCGACTCGGCCCGCAGGTCCGCCAGCGTGTGGGCGACCTCGACCAGCTCGTCCGGCGACTCGCCCATGCCGGCGATCAGCCCCGAGCAGGTCTCCAGCCCCGCCCGCTTCGCGGACAGCAGCGTGTTGAGCCGGTCGTCGTAGGTGTGCGTCGTGCAGATCTTCGGGTAGGTCTGCCGCGAGGTGTTGAGGTTGTGGTTCAGCCGGTCCAGCCCCGCCTCGGCCAGGACCTTGGCCTTCTCGTCGTCGAGCAGCCCGGCCGACACGCAGACCTCCAGCGACGGGAACCGGCCCTTCACCGCCCGGACGTAGGAAGCGAGCTGGTCGGTCCGCTTGCCCGTCGGGCCCCGGCCCGAGAACACCATGCAGTAGCGGTGCGCCCCGGCGTGGTACGCCCGCTCGGCCTCGGCCAACACCTCGTCCTCGGACTTGATCGCGTACGGCTCGATGTCCGCGTCGCTGGTCTTCGCCTGCGTGCAGTACGAGCAGTCCTCCGGGCACCGGCCGTTCTGGGCGTTGTTGAGCACGTGGACCTGCACCGTCCGCCCGAAGTGGTGGTCCCGCACGGTGAAAGCCGCGTTGAGCAGCGGCATCAGGTCGATGTTGTCGTCGGTCAGCAGCTGCAACGACCGATCGGGGTCGGGCGTCACGCCGGCCAGGGCGTCGTCGGCGAGGCGGGTGTAGAACGCGGCGTCCAAACGAATGTTCCGGGGGGCTCAGGGGCCGGATGAGATCAGTCACGATTGTAGCGGCGGGTGGCGACGGCCGATAACAACGGCACGCCGCCGGCCGGCCCCGCGGCGGGGCGGGCGGCCGATGAAAGGTATCATGTGGCCCGATCGGGAAAGGAATGCGATGCGTGACACAATTCAGAGGCCATCGGCCCGCGCCACCCCCCGGGCTTGGCCGCGGGCCCTGGTGATGATCACGGCGGCGGGGGCTTTAGGCCTGACCCTGACGCTGCGGGCCCAGCCCGCGGCCGAGGCCGAACCGGCCGCGGCCGCCCCGGAAGCAGTGACCCCTTCCGGGGACGGGGGGGGATTTAATGACCTGGAGACGATTTATCAGCTCCGCGAGATGTTCTTCTTCTCGCCGGTGATTAACGGCATCATCGGCGGGCTGTCGGTGCTGGCGGTGATGTTCTTCTTCTGGTTCCTGGTGACGATCAACGGCCGATCGATCGCGCCGGCCGCGTTCGTCAACGAGGTGACCAACCTGGTGCTGGTGCGGCGCTACGACGCCGCGGCCGACGCCTGCCGCCGGGCGAAGGGGGTGTTTATTGCGCCGATCATCCTGCGCTGCGTCGAGAACCACGGCAAGAGCCAGTCGATCATCATGAGCATGATCGACGCCGAGGGCCGGCGGTTGTCGGACGTGATCTGGAACCGCATCAGCTACCTGGCGGACATCAGCAACGTCGCGCCGATGCTCGGGCTGCTGGGCACGGTGATCGGGATGATCACCGCGTTCTTCGGGCTCGAGCGCGAGTCGGGGGCGATCGACGCGAACGTGCTGTCGCAGGGCGTGGGCCAGGCGATGGCGACGACGATGTTCGGGCTGATGGTGGGCATCATCGCGTTGGTGTTCTATTCGCTGATCAAGAGCCGGGCGACCAAGACGCTGGCCGAGGCCGAGTTCGCCGTCCACTCGATCGCCGACCGCATCCGCAGCGCCGAGGCCGACGAAGACGACGCGGCGGACGAGCCGCCGTCGAAGCTGCTCTGAAGCCGCTGGCGGCTTAGCCCGATCCTGACCCGCTAAGCCGCAAGCGGCTGACCCACCCATGAGTTTTGCCACCCAAACCCGCGAGCGTTCGGCGCCCGTCCTGCCGCTGGCGGGGATGGTGGACATCCTGTTCCTGCTGCTGATCTTCTTCATGACCGCGTCGGTGTTCCGCGACGCGGAGCTGAGCATGGACGTCGCGCTGCCGACGTCGGAGACGGCCGAGGCCGCGGTGGGCCCGGCGAACCAGATCATCATCACCATCGACGCCGAGAACCGCGTGTTCCTCGGCGAGCGGGCCGTGCCGATCGAGAACCTGCGGGGCATCCTCGAAGACCTCGTGGCGGTCGCGCCGAACGACGCGGCGGTGATCCGCGCTGACGGGGACGCGGACTGGGGCGTCGGCGTCCGCGTGATGGACCTCGCCCAGCAGGCCGGCTTGACCCAGGTCCAGGCCGCGACGATCCGGCCCGCCGAAGAGTAGTTGCGTTAACTGCGACGCCACGCGTCGCTGACCGCGTTTCTCAAACCCGACCCGAGCCATGCGCTACCACCGCCCGCTGCTTCTCACGCTTGCGCTTTTGACGGCAAGCCCCGTCGCGTCGGCCCAGTCCGCCGCGGACCAGGAGTTCCTCTTCGCCTACCGGCTGATGCAGCGCGGCGACACCGCCGAGGCGGGCGCGGCGTTCGACGCGTTCCTCGAGAAGTTCCCGGGCGACGCGCAGCGGGGCGACGCGTTGTACTTCCGGGCGGTGCTGTACCGGCGGGCCGGGGCGCTGCGGGCCGCGAGCGAGCTGCTGGCCGGGGCGACCGGCTCGGCCCGTCCGCGGCGGGTGCCGGCCTACGCCGTGAGCCTGCTGCGGGGTCAGGTGCTGACCGACCTGGGCGAATACGACGACGCCTTGCAACAGCTCGAAGCGATCGACCCGGCCGTGGTGCCGGACAACGTGCTGGCGTCGGCGCGGCTGCTGCGGGCGGTGGCGTACCGCGGGGCGGGCAACTACGAGGCCGCGGCCGCCTCGGCCCGGCAGGCGGCGATCGAGGGTTCGCCGGTGCGGCCACACGCCCTGCTCGAACTCGCCCGCGCCTTGGCCCTCGGGGGTGACCCGGCCGCGGGGCTCGACACCCTGCAAAGCGCTACCGATGTGGGCGACCCGACCGTCCGGGCCGAGGCGTCGCGCTACGCCGGCGACCTCGCTTTCGCCCTCGAGCGGTACGACGACGCGGCGGGCTACTACACCGCCGTGATCGAACGCGGCCAGACCTCGGCCGAGTTCGCCCCCGCCGTCGTCGGCCGGATGTGGGCCGACTTCAAAGCCGGCCGCAACGTCGCGGTCATCAACGCTCACCAGCAGCTCGCCGATTCCCTGCCCGCGGAACCGCGGGGCACGGCCGACTACCTCGCCGCGTCGGCGTACCAAGGGGTCGATCAGCACGCCCGCGCCGCCGAGCTGCTCACCGGTTACCTCACCGCGACGATCAACAGCGGCAACAAGACCAAGCTCTTGCCGCTGGCGCTCTACAAGCTCGCGGTGAGCCAGTTCGAGCTGTCGCGCTACGACGACCTGTCCCGCACGGTCAACCGCCTCGAGACGAACCACCCCGAGTCGCCGCAGCAGATCGACGCGTCGTTCCTGCTGGCGACCGCCGACGCGAAGCAGGGCAAGGCCGCCGCCGGCGTGCAGCGGCTGGCCGGCTTTATCGACCGCGGCCCCGACGATCCGTACCACTTCCAGGCGCTGCTCCGCCGGGCGTCGCTCTACGAGCAGACCGGCGAGTTGGCCGCGGCGGCCGACGACCTGCGGGCGTACCTCGACGCCCGCGGCGTGGCCGAGTCGCCGACCGTGACGCTGCGGTTCGTCGATGTGTCGCACCGCCTGGGCCGTTACGACACGGCCGCCGCGACCGCCGAAGAGCTGCTCGCCGCCGAACCGCCGGACGCGGCCGAGCAGGAAGCGCTCTACCGCCTCGGTGAGGCGCAGGCCCGGCAGCAGCAATACCGCGAAGCCTTGGCCAATTACGACACGCTGCAGCGTGAGCACCCGATCAACCCGTACCGCCACGCGGTGGACCTGCGCCGCGGCCTGCTGCTGAACCAGCTCGGCCGACCCGAAGAGGCGATGGATGTCCTCGCTACCGCCGCCAACGACCCGCAACTCCCGGGGGCGCAGCGGGTCGCGGCCCTGCGGATCATCTCGGCGTACTTGCGTGACGCCGACCGGTCCGCCGACGCGGCGACGGCGTTGGGTCAGATGGAGAAACTCGGCGGCCTCGAAGCCCTGACCGACGCCGAGCTGTTGTGG
Organism: Planctomycetota bacterium; assembly: GCA_039025315.1. Lineage (GTDB taxonomy): Bacteria > Planctomycetota > Phycisphaerae > Phycisphaerales > Phycisphaeraceae > Algisphaera. Next base: position 37,800 of record JBCCOP010000005.1, read on the forward strand.
CGGGCCGACCACGCGGTGACCACCGAAGACCCGGGCGAGGCGCTGCGGCTGCTCGGCGTGTTCGAGTCGCCCGGCCGACGCCTCCAGGGTGTGGCCGAGTCCGAGCGGCTGTACACCCGCGGCCGGGCCCACTTCGCGCAGGGCGACCTCGACGAGGCGCACCGCAGCTTCTTCGGCGTCGTCGCGCTGGGCCGGGGCTTCGACCTCGACGCCCGCCTGCAGCTCGCCCGCACCGAGACGGCCCGCGGCAACCTCGACGCGGCACTGATGGAACTGTCCGACCTGGTGCGGGCCGAGGACGGTCGGGTCCAGGCCGAGGCGCTCTACGCCACCGGCGAGGCCCACCGGCAGCGGGCCGCGGCCGCGCAGCGACGCGGCGACACCACCGACGCGGACGCCGACCAACTCGCGGCCCGCGCCGCGTTCAAGCGGTTGGCCGTGCTGTTCCTGACCGTCGATGCCGTCTACCCCCGCCCGGCCCAGGCGTTGGTCCAGCTCGCCGAGATCGCCGACGAGCGCGGCGAGCCCGACGTGTTGGTGCGTGAGCTCAACGAGCTGCAGCGGGCGTTCCCCGACACTTCCTACGCCGAGTACGCGTTGGCCGTCTTGTCGCAGAAGGACCGCAACCGGCCAGACGACGCGCTGTCGCGGCTGCAGCGGCTGGACGTCGAGACGCTGGACCCGGTGCTCCGCGATCGCGTTGCGGCGAAGGTGACCGAGCTGGAGGCGATGCGCTGATGCCGCGGCGACGCTACCGCCGGCCACGGTTCCGCACGTTCCGCCCCGGGCTCGCCGCCAAGGCGCCGGGGCTGATGCTGCTGGTCGGGCTGCTGGTGAGCCTGTCGGTCCACGCCGGGC
>JBCCOP010000006.1:0-37132 GCA_039025315.1 Planctomycetota bacterium
CGGCTCTTCCGGGGGCAGCGCGTGCCACGGCTTGTGGATGTGCCCGTGCACGTACACCACCCGCCCCGCGCACGCCGCCAACTCCCGCCGCAGCGCCTCGGCCTCCCGCAAATCGTGCGACCAGGCGCTCGGCACCCGCGGTGGCAACGAACACGGGTAGTGGCACAACACCACCAACCCCTCGCCCCTCGGCACCGCCCGGATCGCCTCGACCGCCCCCCGGAACTGGGTGTTGCCGAGGGCCCCACGCGAAAATACCCGGTTCGGCACCGCCGAGTCCAGCGCCAGCAACCGCCAGCCCGGCCGCAGCTCCCGCACGTGCGGAAACGCCGCCGGCATCACCCGCTCCAGGATCGTCTCGATCCGCCGCACCCGCCGACTCCGAAACGTGTAGCGGTCATGATTCCCCGGCACCAACACCCCCGGAATTTGGTCGGTCAGCGGCGCGATGTGTTCGAGTAGGTCTTCGAACTCACGTTCCAGCGACGAGGTGCTCACGTCACCCGAAAACAACACGAGCTCGGGATCGACGTCGACGACCTTCTGCATCAGCGCCGGCAGCAACGCGTGGTTGAACCGGTGCCGACGGTTGAGCATCAGGTTGCCGTGGGCGAACACCCGCTTGCTCAGCAGCCGGCGGGGGTGGACGTCGAGGTCGAAGAGGTGCAGGTCGCCGAGGACGCAGAGCTTCATGCCGCGGAGCCTACGCCCAAAGGCTCGGGGCAGCCGGCCTCGGGCTGCGACAAGCTCCTCTGGTCCACCGCTTCCGGGGGCAGCGCCGCGTCGCCGGCGACGCCCGGGCCGTCGTGGGTGTAGTAGTCGTCCAGCACGGCCCGCCAGTCGTCGGTCGATTTGACCCGGATAAACGCCGCCTTGATCGCGTCGGCCTCCGGGTGGTGGCGGCTGAAGCGGATGCCGAACTTCCGCATCATCCGCGACGCCTGGGCCTCGCCGTGCAGGTCGACCGAGAGGCGGAAGTGCTCGAGCAACACGCCGCGCTGCTCGACGACGGTCGGCGGCGTCGCGGCGCGGCCGGCCATCAGGGCGCGGGCCTGGGCGAAAAGCCACGGGTTGCCGATGCACCCGCGGGCGACGCTGACCCAGTCGACGCCCGTCGCGTCGATCATGCGGAAGATGTCGGCCGCGGTCCAGATGTCGCCCGAGCCGCCGAGGGTGAAGGTAGGCGTTGGTTCCGTGGTGTCGCGGAACGCGCCGAGCCGGAACCGCTCCGCGATGTCCCGCAGCTCCGCCCACCGCCCCGGGCCGACGTATTTCTGCTGCACCGTGCGGCAGTGCACCGTCGCGCCGGCGTAGCCCAGCTCGATCGCGGCGGTCAGCACCCGGTCGAACGCGTCCCGCATCGCCGGGGTCTCGTCGTAGCTCCGCCGCAGCTTCGTCGTCAGCGGGAACCCCGCAGGCACTGCTGCCTTGACCGCCTCCAGGATCGCCACCGCCTCGTCCGGCACGCTCAGCAGGTGCCCGCCGCGGCACTTCTTCTTGATCTTCTTCACCGGGCAGGCGAGGTTGACGTCGACCACGTCATACCCGAGCCCGATCAGGACCTCCGCCCCCGCCGCGATGTCGTCGGGGTGGCTGCCCATCAGCTGGCCGCAGATCGGGTGGTCGCCCCCCGGGATCTCCGCGGCTTTCAGCCCCTTGCCCCCGGCGATCAGGAAGCGGTCGAGCATCGCCTCGGTCACGCAGTACGGGCAGCCGTGGGCCCGGGCGACCAGCCGCATCGCCGCGTCGGAGTAGCCCGCCAGCCCCGCTTGGTAGAACGGCGCATCGATCCGCAGCCCGCCCAGTATCGGGGTGACCCCTTGTTGCTCCGGTTCCGGGGGTTTGCCCAAGCTCACGACGGCGGGCATGATAACCCGCCTTGGCCCGGGTCCCCCGCCTGCTGTTGTCGCTCGCCCCGCTGCTGCTGCTGCTGCCCGCCGGCTGCGCCCCCCCGATCACCCTCGGCCAGGAGCAGCAGCGGGCCCGCCTCGCCGCCCTCGACTACCCCGCCGACGCGCCCTACGGCCCCGACCTCGACGTCGTCGTCCGCCGCGACGACCGCACCCTCCAGCTGATCAACCGCACGCCCCGCCGCTACGCCGACCTGCGGCTCTGGCTCAACCAACAATACGTCCGGGACGTGCCCGCCATCGAGGTCGGCCCCGGCAACCGCTACGACCTCCGCCGCTGGATCAACCAGCACCGCGAGCCGTTCCCCGTCGCCGTGCTGCTCGCCCCGGACCGGGCCTTCCCCGTCGTCCTCGCCGAGCTCCACGATCCCGAACTCAACGTCCGCCACCGCTTGTTGGTTTGGCCCGACGACACTCTAGACTGACTCACCGAGAGACCCACCCCGCCATGACCCTCGCCGAAGCCTCCGCCGACTCGTCCGTCTTCGACCTCGACCCCGTCGCGCTCTACGCCCGCTACCGCAAGCACCTCTGCAAAGCGTCGGGCCTCGGCATCACGCTCGACGTCAGCCGGATGCCTTTTGCCAAGACATTCTTCCGCGACGCCGAGCCCGCGATCCAGCTCGCCTTCGCCAAAATGAAAGAACTCGAAGACGGCGCGATCGCCAACCCCGACGAAGACCGCATGGTCGGCCACTACTGGCTCCGCGCCCCCGGCCTCGCCCCCGAGCCCGAACTCACGAAGGCCATCGCCGAGACCGTCGACGACATCAAGGCCTTCGCCGACACCGTCCACGGCAAGCAAATTTCGCCTCCCTCGGCCGCGAAGTTCACCGACGTCCTGTCGATCGGCATCGGCGGCAGCGCCCTGGGCCCGCAGTTCCTCGCCGACGCCCTGGGCGGCCGCAAACGACGCGACAAGATGAAGGTGCACTTCATCGACAACACCGACCCCGACGGCACCCGCCGCGTCCTCGACGGCCTCGGCGCCCGGCTCAAGTCCACGCTCGTCCTGGTCATCTCCAAGTCCGGCAGCACCCCCGAGCCCCGCAACGGCATGATCGAGGCCAAGGCCGCCTTCGACGCCAAAGGACTCGACTTCGCCCGGCACGCCGTCGCCATCACCGGGGCCGGCAGCCAGCTCGACCGGCAGGCCGAGGCCGAGGGATGGGTCAAACGCTTCCCGATGTGGGACTGGGTCGGCGGCCGGACGTCGGTGATGGCCACCGTCGGCCTCGTGCCCCTCGCCCTGCAGGGCATCAAGATCGACGACTTCCTCGCGGGGGCTCGCCGCATGGACGAGATCACCCGCGGCACGACGACCAAGAAAAACCCCGCGGCCGTGCTCGCCCTGATGTGGTACCTCGCGACCAACGGCAAGGGCGAGAAGGACATGGTCATCTTGCCCTACAAGGACCGCCTGCTGCTGTTCTCGCGCTACCTCCAGCAGCTGGTCATGGAGTCGCTGGGCAAGTCGCACGACCTCGACGGCAACGTCGTCGAGCAGGGCATCGCCGTCTACGGCAACAAGGGCAGCACCGACCAGCACGCCTACGTCCAGCAGCTCCGCGACGGCGTGAACAACTTCTTCGCCACGTTCATCGTCTCGCTGCAAGACACCACGACCCCCGGAAAGAACGTCGTTGAGGTCGATGACCAAGTCACCTCGGGCGATTATTTGAGCGGTTTCTATCAGGGCACCCGCACCGCGCTCTTTGAGAACGGCCGGTCGAGCGTGACCCTCACCTGCGACAAGCTCGACGCGAAGACGGTCGGGGCGTTGATCGCGTTGTACGAGCGGGCCGTGGGCCTCTACGCCTCGCTGGTGAACATCAACGCGTATCACCAGCCCGGCGTCGAGGCGGGCAAGAAGGCCGCCGCCGCCGTGCTGGACGTTCAGGCCCGGGCGCTGGCCGCGCTGACCGACACGCCGATGCCGGTCGACGTCGTCGCCCAGTCCATCGGCGACCCCGAAGCGGTCGAGACGATCCACCACGTCCTCGAGCACCTCGCCGCGAACAAGCGGGTGAAGAAGAAGGGCTCGGGCTACGTCAAAGCCGGCGCGTGACCGTTGCGTTAACGCCCGGGGGCGGCCGCCCCCGGGCTTTACGTGCCACCATCAGATTGCCAAAAAGCGGGCACCCCACGCCCCCACCCCACGCGCTTCGCGGCCGCCGCGTCGGGGTGGTGAGGTCCGATGGCCGATCCCCGGCGGTGAATTATCATGCGGGTAAGGAAGACCGCCCTATGAACGATGCCTTGCCGATGGACCTCCCCGACGCACCCGACCCCGCCGAAACGCCGCGGAACGCGCAGACCCGGGCCGACCCGCAGCTGCTGGTGGTGATGGCGGGCCTGGCGGTGCTGGTCTGCGCGCTGGTGGCGTACGGGTTCTTCGACACGGGGGACCAGCCCGCGCTGCTGGCGATGCTCGCGGCGGTGCTGCTGGGCGCGCCGGTCGTGTGGAACACGGCCCGCGGGCTGCTGGGCTCGGCCCGCAGCGACCGGCACACCGAGGAGCTGGTCACCCTCGCGTTCCTCGCCTCGTTCGCCTCGGCGCGGTACGTCGAGGCGGCGTCGATCGCGCTGTTCATGTACGTCGCCTCGCTGATCGTCCACCGCACCGCGGCCGGGGCGCGGCGGACGATCGAGTCGCTGATGCGGGTCTCGCCCAAGCGGGCGACCCGGCTGACCGACGGCGGGGCCGAGGAGCGGGTGGAGGCGACGGCGCTGCGGCCCGGCGACCGGGTGGTCGTCCGGCCCGGCGACCAGGTGCCCTGCGACGGGCAAGTGCTCACGGGCTTCAGCACGCTGGACGAGAAGTACATCACCGGCGAGTCGCACCCGGCGGACAAGGGCGAATCGGACCCGGTCTTCGCCGGCAGCATCAACCTCACGGGGGTGCTGGAGATCGAGGTGCAGAAGCCGCTGGCCGAGAGCACGCTGGGCAAGGTTCAGGCGCTGATCCTTGACGCGGCGAACAACAAGACGCCGGTGGCGCAGATGCTCGACCGCTTCTCGGGGTTTTACACGCCGGTGGTGCTCTGCCTGGCGGGGGTGGTGCTGTTCGTGACGCGGGACATGACGCCGGTGATCAGCCTGCTGCTGATCGCGTGCCCGATGGAGATCATCATCTCCGGGCCGCTGGCGACCGTGGCGTCGCTGACCGCGGCGGCGCGGCTGGGGGTGCTGATCAAGAACGTGACCGACATCGAGGTCGCGCAGAAGCTCACGGCGATCGTGTTCGACAAGACGGGGACGCTGACGACGGGGGACCTGGCGGTGACGCGGCTGCGGCCGGCCGACGGGACCGAGCCGGCGGATTTGCTGCGGCTGGCGGCGTCGCTGGAGCAGAACTCGCGGCACCCGGTGGCGCGGGCGGTGCTGGCGGTGGCCGAGCGGGCGCGGGTGGACCCTAGGCCGGTGGAGGACTTCGAGGAGGTGGCGGGCCGGGGCGTGCGCGGGGTCGTGGCCGGGCGGGCGGTGCTCGCGGGGCGGGAGTCGTGGGTGCGGGAGTGCGGGGTGTATGTGCCGCCGAACCTGCTGGACGAGGCGGGGAGTTTGAGCGTGCTGCTGCTGGCCGAGGGCGGCCGGTGCGTCGGGTGGCTGGGGCTGTCGGACCAGACGCGTCCCGGCGCGGCGGCGGTGATCGGCGACCTCGGGGCGCTGGGCGTGCGGCAGCGGATCATGGTGACGGGCGACCGCCGCGGCCCGGCCGAGCGGGTCGCCGACGAGCTGGACCTGACCGAGGTGGTGGCCGAGGCGCTGCCGGGCGACAAGCTGGAGATCGTCCGCCGGCTCAAGGAGCGGGGCCACACGGTCGCGGCGATCGGCGACGGGGTGAACGACGGGCCGGCGCTGGCGGCGGCGGACCTGTCGCTGGCGATGGGCGCGGCGGGGTCGGACGTGGCGATCAACGCCGCGTCGATCGCGCTGATGAACAGCCAGCTCAACCGCCTGCCGTTCCTGGTCCGGCTGTCGCGGGCCACGACCCGCGTGATCCGGCAGAACATCGGCTTCGTGCTGGCGTACATCCTCGTGATGATCGGGCTGCTGGCGCTGGGCTACATCACGCCGCTGGTCGCCGCGGTGGCCCACGGCGTGAGCTCGGTTGTCGTGGTGTTCAACTCCGCCCGCCTGATCCGCCAGGGCGAGGACCTGCCCGAGCTCGAGGAGCGGCAGCGCGGGCAGGCGGCGGGCGCGGGCCGACACATCCAGACCATGCCGGTGCTGGGCGGCGCGGCGGTGGCGGGACGCGTCGCGGGCTGACGGGCCGGCGGGTCCTACGGCCCGGTACCGACCATGCCGCGCAGGGCCGCTTCGTCCAGCGGCGCGTTGCTCACGACCACGACCACCGGCTCGCCGAAGTATTTCTTTGCGACGCGGCGGAGGTCTCGCGCGGTCAGCGATTCGACCTGTTGCAGGAACGCTTGGCCAGTGAGGTCTTCGACGCCATAGAGCCGGTCGAGGGCGGCCCCGGCGGCGAGGTCGGCGTGGGTCTGGCGACCGGTGAACTCGTCGGTGAGGACCTTGGCCTTGGCGCGGGCGAGGGTGGCGTCGTCGATCAGCTCGGTACGGGCCCGGTCGGCCACGGCGAGGGTGCGGCGTAGGGCTTCCGGGCCGGTCTCGGGGGTGGCGTTGAAGAGCATCGTGAAGTAGCCGGGCACGAGGCCGGTGACGTTGCCGGCGCTGCTGGCGTAGACCAGGCCCGGGCCGCGGCCGCGGAGCTCCTGCTGGAGCCAGCCGGCGGGGAAGTCGCCGATCACGCGGGACAGGACGCGCAGCGCGGCGTAGTCGGGGCTGTCGCGGGTGATGCCCGGGCCGTAGCCGACCTGCGCGGCGACCACGGGCTTGTCGGTCTCGACGAGCGTGAGGCCGGGCGTCGGCGGGGCGGGGATCGGAGCCTCGGTGTCGGCACCCCCGGCCGGCAGCGGCCCGAACAACGACTCGGCCTCGGCGAAGGCGGCCGCGGGCTCGACATCGCCGACGACGGCCAGCACCGACCGCGACGCGGCGAGCCGGCTCTCGTAGAACGACCGCAGCCGCTCGGCGGTCAGCTCGGCGACGACCTCTTTGCGGCCCAGCGGCAGCTGCGACCACGGGTGGTCGCCGTAGTAGGCCTGTCGGAATTCCGCGCGGAGCTCGCCGGACCAGCGGTCGGTCGCGCGGTCGATGGCGGCCAGCAGTTGGGGGCGTAGCGTGTCCCACTGCGCCGGGTCGAACGCGGGCTCGGTCACGACCTCGGCCATGAGCGCGGCGACCTCGGTCCAGTTCTCGCGGAGCGCCGTGGCGGTGACGTAGCCGGTGTTGTTGCCGCTGCCGACGGCGAGCGTCGCGCCCAGGTCGTCGATAGCCTCGGCCAACGCGTCGGCGGAGCGCTGCGTCGTGCCGCGGCGGAGCATGGCATAGGCGGCGTTGGCCACGCCCTCGCGGCCCGGCTCCTCGGCGAGCAGGCCGCCGCGGGTGTAGAGCTGCATCGCCACCGCGGGGGCCACGGTGCTGCGCTGGACGATCACGGTCAGGCCGTTGCCGAGCGTACGGACCTCGGGGTCGCCGGCCGCGACCGCGTCACGCGCCGCGGCGTCGGCGTCGAGGCCGGAACGCATCCGCGACAGCAGCACCGCGTTGTCGAGGTCGACCGGCTCGGTCGGCCCGCCGTCCGCCGCGGCCTCGGCGGGCCGGGTGGGGTAGACGATCGCGTCGTCGTTGTCGATCGGGTCGAGGCGGACCACGGAGGCGGCGTCCGGGTCGAGCAGGGCGACCGCGGCGGCGGTCAGGTCGGCGGGGGTCAGCCGCTGGATCGCCTCGGCGTACCGGGCGGAGTAGTCGGGGTCGCCGGTCGCGATGACGTCGCGTGCCAAGCGTCCCGCGACGGCGGCGGCGGACTGGCCGGACTTGAGCACGCGGGCCCGCGTCCGGCGTTTGACGCGGTCCAGCTCGGCGTCGGTCACCGGCTCGAGCCGGAGGCGGTCGAGCTGGGCTTCGACCGCCTCACGCACCGCCGCGGCGGCGTCGGGGTCGGCCAGCTCGTAGTCGATCCCGAAGAAGCCCTCGCCCCAGTGCGCGGAAAAGTTGTACGCGTCGATCGCGGTGACGAGTTGCCGCTCGTCGCGCAGCTCGCGCACGAGGCGGGACGACTCGCCCTGGCCCAGCACGCCGGCGAGCAGGTCGAGCGCGAAGTCGTGCTCGGCCCCGAGGCGGACGCCCGGCCAGAACAGCCGCACCCGCGGCCGGCTGATCGCCGCGACGCCCGTGACCTGCACCGGCTCGGCCTCACCCACCGCCAAGGGGAACGCGAGGTCCGGCAGCTCCCGCGCCTCGGCGTCGGCCCACAGGCCCGCCAGCTGCCGGATCACCGCGTCCGGGTCAATGTCTCCCACCACCAGAAACACGAGGTTGTTAGGCACGTACATCCGCCGGTAGAATGCCTCCAGCTCGTCGCGGGTCACGTCGAGGAACTCGTCGAAGTAGCCGATCGTCGGGTGGGCGCCCGGGTGCGTCGGCGTATCGGCGTAGCGGGCCTCCTGCGTCAGCTTCCACTGGATCCGGCCCGGGTCGCCCTGGCCCATCGAGAACTCGCTCTGGATCACCTGCCGCTCGCGCTCGAACTCGCGCTGGCTCACCACGTTGTTGCGCATCCAGTCCGACAGCAGGTGGACCGCCTCGGCGGTGTGCGGCGTGGTGGTCGTGATGTAGTAGCGCACGGTGTCGAGGCTCGTCGCCGCGTTGGTCGCCGCGCCCATCCGGCCCAGCACCGCGGTCGACTGCTCTTCCGTGCGGTTCGTGGTGCTGCCGCCGGAGACCAGGTGCTCGAGGAAGTGCGACAGGCCGGCCCCGACGTGCTCCTGCTCGTAGAGCGAGCCGGTCTTGACCCACGCCTGGGCCGTGACCACCGGGGCGGTGGGCAGGTCCTGCGCGATCAGGATCATGCGGTTGGGCAGCGCGGCGATGACGCGGTCGTCGCGCCGCTGCAGCACGGTGTAGGCCGGCTCTTCGGCGATAGATTCCGAGGCTGATTCCGGGGCTGATTCCGGGGTGTCGGCCGTCAATGAGGTCGTCTGTTTCAACACCAACTCACTCTCCTGACAACCGACAAAAACCAGGACCCAGAGCGGCAGCGACGCCCAGCCGATCCGGTGACACGCGGCACGTTTCATCTGCGGACTCCTTCCCGTGAGCAAACCAAGCTCTAAGTCTAAACCACCGCCGGGCCGGCGGCCGGGCGGCGTGGCGGGATAAGGTGATCCATGGCATTACCCTCCCGATCTTCGTGCGTGCTCGCCACGCTGGCCGCTTGCCTCCCGGCCGTATCCCACGCCGACGCGGACGAGGCCGACGCCCACGACGACACCGACACCAAGCCGCTGGTCGTCGAAGCGAACCTCCCCGCCGGCTACCCGGTGCCCGGCCCGCCCGGCGAGGTCACGCTCAAAACCTTCCCCCCCTACCGCCTCGCCCGCGCCAAGGGCCCCAACGCCTTCGGCCAACTCTTCCGCCACATCACCACCCACGACATCCCCATGACCGCCCCGGTCGAGATGACCCTCGCCCCCGCCCCCGGAAATGACCACGACGACGGCGACGCGCCGCTGCGACGGCTCGACATGGCCTTCCTCTATCACGACCCCGGCGTCGGCGAGCCCGGCCCCGACGGCAGCGTCGAGGTTATCGACATGCCCGCGATCACGGCTCTGAGCTACGGCTTCTTCGGCCGGCCCACCCCGGACGTGCTGCACAAAGCCGTCGCCCGCCTCCACGCCGACCTCGCCGACCGCCCCAACCTCGCCCCCGCCGGCCCGCCCCGCCTCGCCGGCTACAACAGCCCGACCGTCCCCGAGCCCCGCCGCTACTACGAGGTCCAACTCCCGGTCGCTGCTCTCCCAACCGACGAAGAACCTGACCTCTCGCCGTCGCTTTGACAGCCCCTACCCCCCGCCCGACAATCCGCGATCTGCCGCCACCGTAGCTCAGTTGGTAGAGCAGAGCTTTCGTAAAGCTCAGGTCGCTGGTTCAAGTCCAGTCGGTGGCTTCCCCCCCGGAAGTTTCAACTGCGCGTCCGGAGTGGTGATGCGAACGGGGTTGTGCCGCGTGGTTTTGATCTCCCCACCTCGGAGTTAAAATTCCGGGGGTGCCACCTTAGCTCAGCTGGTAGAGCAGCGGTTTTGTAAACCGCAGGTCGCCGGTTCGATCCCGGCAGGTGGCTTTCTCGGGGGATTAACCGTGTCCTTGGGCATGACCCGACCCCGGGGATGCCGCCGGAAGTTCTGGGGCCGGTTCCGGACCAAGGTCACGACAGAAGTCAGGATTGACGATATCCACCCCGGGACGCAAGCCGCCGCGGGGCAGCCGTCTTGAACCGCCGGAGGCCCCCCGGGCTATGCGGAACGGCCGCGTTGCGATGCTTGAACCGACCTTGGACCATCCCTTTTGAGCGACGTGGACCCTTACACCCCGAAACCGCGGTACCGAGCGTATAACCGGGTCGTGGTCGTGTTGGGGCTTGTCGCCGTGGCGATCTTGTCGGGCGCCCGTTTCGTCGCGCTCGACGCCGACCCGCCGTTGACGGCAAAAAACCGTGTCGGCTCTTTCTTCGGCGACGAGGGTTGCTGGTACAAGGCCAACGTCTGGCAAGAAACCCGGGGGCATTGGCACGTCCCCAAGCAGTACAACCCGGCGGTGGTGACGCCGACCCTGCCGATCGTGGCGGCCGGCGTACAAGCGACCACGGGCATGGAAGCGTGGCCCGCCTCGCGGTGGTCGACCGCCGGGCTCACCGTGTTGGGGCTGTCCGCGTTGATGTGGGCCGTATGGCGGCGCGGCGGCGTCGCCCCGGCGGTGCTGACCGGCCTGTTCGTCGCCTCCAGCTACCTGATGTGGGCCTACAGCCGGGTCTCCCTGCTCGACGCGCCGGCCTCCGCGTTGGCCGTCGGCGGGCTGGCGTTGCTGATGGGTTGGCCCGACAAACGCCCGGCCTGGGCCACCGTCCTCGCGGCCTGCCTGGGTTTTACCGCGGTGCTCGCCAAGACCACCATGCTCGCCGTGATGCCGGCGTACCTCGTCGCGGCCTGGATGACGGCCAGTTGGCCGGGAACGGGTCACCCCGATCGGGGCCGGCCGTGGCGTGACGCCCTGATCGTTGCGGGCATCGGCGCAAGCCTGCTCGTTGCCTTCGGTATCGTGCTGCTGAGCGTGTTCGCCGAGGACTGGTCTTTGTTCCGCCGAAGCAACCTGAGGGTGAACCCAAACAGCGGCGGGACCCTGCAGCACTTCACGAGCTTTGTGCGCGCGACTTTAGAAACTTGGCCGGGTTTGTTTTTCCTGGCGTGGCTGGCGTTGCCGGTGGCGTGGCTGAGTTGGCGTCGGACCCCGGCGAGCCCGTGGGTCTTGACCCTCGCGTTGTGGGGCGTGCTGATGGCCGGGGCCGTGCTCTACAAAGGGCTCGCCGCGCCGCGGTACTTCGTCCCGTTGATCTGGCCGGCGGCCGTGTTGTCGGCGTTCGCGGTCGTCGGCGCCTGGCGTAGCCGCCACGCCGCGGGCCGCGGAGCGGCTGTGGTGTTGACATTCCTCGGCACGATAACGATCGGCCATGACGCGGTCAGATCGGCGTCATCGCTGAGCAACCTGACCTATTCGTTCCGTGACGCGGGCCGAGACGTCCGCCGCGTGATCGGTGAAACCGCCGACCTGGACCGGGCCGTGATCGCCGGACGCTGGCCCACCGAGAGCCTCGGGTTGGTGGCGAACCTGCCGACCCTCGACATCTCCTGCGAAAGCCTCGACGGACGTTCAATCGAAGAACTCGGCGTGCAATACTTCGCCTGCCGCCCGCCGCTGCACGATCCGCGTCACGCCGACCAAACGCACATCCAACACATCAAGGCGCACTACGACGCCGAGCTGGTCGCGGAGTACCACGTACTCCCGGGGTATCAGACCGAGCCCCTGCCGATCAGCCTCTACCGCATCCGGCCCAGAGAGAACCCTTAGGCCCGGGACCAACGCCACGTTTAGTGGGTGGCGCAGCATCCCGCGGTCCTTGACCCGTTGCTGACGCCGACCGCCGGGCGGGCCCCGCGGCCGCGGTTTCAGAAGAGTCAGTCCACCACGACGTGTTTCTCGAACGCCTCGCGGTGCGTGGCCCACGAAGCCTCGTCCCACGACAAGTCGTCGCCCAGGCAGTCGGCCGCGCGGTAGGCCATCTCCATCGTGTGGTGCGTGTTGTCGTGCGCAAAGAGCGCTTGCCGCCCGAGCGGCACCAGCCGCGGCACCCCCGTCAGGTGGCGGTCGATCGCCGCGAAGTGCTTCTCGAACCCGATGTCGTAGGTCGGGTACACCTGCGGCACCCGGCGGGAGAACGCGTCCACCACGGGCGCGTCGATGGGCAGCCCCGACGCGGCCATGCCTTGCTTGCACACCTCGGTCAGGTGCTCGGGCGTGCCGTTCCAGATCTCGTCGCCCGCGGCGCAAGGGATCTCGAAACACAAGCCGGTACGGCCCGCGGGCAGCGTGGAGTTGTAGTAGTTCTTGGTCTCGGAGAGCCGGGAGAAGCGGCAGTTTTCCGCCGGGAAGTAGTGCGCGTCGTACTCGGTAAAACGCCCCGCGTCGAGCACGAGGTAGTGGATGACCATCGCGCGGTAGCCGAGCTTACCGACCGCCGAGCGGACCTCCGGAGGCGCCGCCGGCTGCAGCAGCTTGGCCAACACCGTCACGGGGATGGTCGAGAAGACGAAGTCCGTCTCGATCGTCTCGGACGCCGCGTCGTCGGGCCCGGTCTCTTCGTCGAAGGGCGACGCCGTCATCCGGATCGGCTCGTCCCCGGCCCCGCCGACATGCACCTCTTTGATCAGGGTCGAGAGACGGATCGTCCCGCCGAGCCGACCGATCTCTGCCGCCATCGCGTCGCTGATCTGCCCGTAGCCCTTGCGCGGGTAGTAGAAGATGCCGGCCCCGGGCTGTTTGAAGCCGGGCACGAGGCTGAGCATCTTCCGGATGAGCTTGCCGATGCTGTCGGCCGAGACGCGTTTTTGCGCCTGGATGACCGAGAGCTCCTCGGGGTCGAGGCCCCAAAGCTTGCGGGCGTACGGGAAGTAGAACTCGCGGCACATCGTCTGGCCCAGGCCGTCACTCACCGCCTCGGCGAACGACCGCGGGTTGGGGTTCTTCTTTCGCAGCGGTTTGGTCAGCAGGTCGAGGCCGAAACGCAGGACGAACGACGGCGGCAGGTTAAGGGCCAGGTTGACCGGGCTGAGGGGGAACTTCACGAACCGGCCGAGCAGGCTGATCCGGCCGTGGCGCGGGCGTTCCAGCAGGTCGTCGCCGAGCAGCCCGCGGATGTCCGCCATCAGCTCGGGGGACGTCGCGGGGTGGAGGCGGTGCGAGCCGTGATCGAAGTACAAGCCGTCACGCTCGAAGCTGCTGGCGAGCCCACCCGCGTGGGGCTTGAGATCGATCAGCGTCACGTCCACGCCGCCGCGGCGTAGAAGCCGCAGGCCCAGCGCGAGCCCGGCGGGGCCGGCACCGAGGATCGCAACCCGCTTGCGGGGGGCGTCGTTACTCAAGCCAAAACCTCCTCGGCGGCCGCGACACCGGCCGGCTCCAGGGGCCCGGCCTGGGTGGGCATGTGGTGCTGGAGCGTCTCTCCGTTTTCCAGCCGCTCGAGGGCGACCACCCCACGCGACACGTAGTCGCCCGGCATGCGCTGCGCGATCTTGCGGACCAACCCGTCGCTGATCATGCCGATCAGAAGCACCTGCACTCCCGTGATCGCCAGGATCAGCGTGGTCGTCGATACGACCGGGTTCCGCAGCAGGTCCCACGTCAGCCCGAACCGCTGCCACGCGAAGAACAGGTCCAGGAGGAACTTGGCGGCCCCGCCGGCGAGGAACAGGCCGGCCAGCGGCAGGAACACCCGTATCGGGTTGAACAGCATCGACAGACGCAGAACGATCGTCATGAAGTTGACGAAGTCCCACGGCACGATCTTGCTCTTGCCGACGCGGGGGTGGTAGTCGATCGGCATGAACACCACCCGCAGCTGGTCGCTCATCATCGAGACGGTGCACGTCGTCGTGAACGAGAAGCGGTCCGATAGGATGGCGAGGTACTGCATCACGCAGCCACGGCGGAAAGCGCGGAGCCCGGAGTTGAGGTCGGGGATCCGTTCGCCCACCACGTGGCTCGCGAGCAGCCGGAGCACCCACTTCGGCCCGCGGCGGATCATCGGGATGTTCACGTTCGCGCCGGTGCGGGAACCCACGACCATGTCGGCCTCTTTGAGTTCTTCCAGGAGGTCCGGGATGCGTTCGATCGGGTACGTGCCGTCGGCGTCGGTGATGACGATGTTTTCGTACTTCGCCGCCCGGATGCCCGTCTTGAGCGACGCCCCGTAGCCGCGGTTGGCGGTGTGACGGATCACGCGGGCGCCGCCGGCCTTGAGCGCGGCCTCGGTCGTGCCGTCGGCCGAGCCGTCGTCGATGATCAGCAACTCGTACTCGTGCCCGCAGCCACCCATCACCGACCCGACCTGCTCAATGACGTCGCGGATGGCGCCTTCTTCGTTGTAGGCGGGGATCAAGACGGTCACGGGTTCGGGAGGTTCGTTCATCATGCGGCGTGGGGGTTAGGGCTTGGAGACGCTCTCTGCGGGAGACCTAAGTGGGGTCGGCGACGGGGAGGGGGCTCTGCGCGGCCGGTTCGCCGCGGACGGTGTAAAGCAGCTTCTTCTTCATGAAGAAATTCCAGAAGAACACCGCGGCGGTGGAGATCAGTTTCGAGATCAGCGGGTCGAAACCGGCCCGGGAGGTCAGCACCCACAAGATCAATAGGTTCAAGACCAGGCCGCTCGAAGCGATCGCCACGCTGAACAAAAACTCGAGCCCCCGGTTCTTGACCCGCCGGCTGTTGAACACCCACAGCGTCGTGATCGCGTAGTTGGTGCAGACGCCCGCACAAAAACCGAAGACGGCTGCGGCCAGGTAGTGGACACCCAGGGCCTTCACTAGCAGCGCGAAAACCGTGTAATCGACCGCAAACGCGGCGACCGCCACGAACCCGTACCGCAAGACCTGCACGCGGGTCCTGTCGTCTGTCTTGTTTAATACTCGCAGCGTCATGTCTGTACTTTTAACGTCGGAAACGCTCCGCGACGCCGTCGCATGGCTTATCGTGCAAACAGTCTCACGCAAAAAATTTTTTGCTCGTCACCGGCTCCAATCGGAACAAATCATGCCGGAAGTAAGAGGCCGTTGCGTAAAAGCCCCGGGGAAAGACTCACGCGTGCCCGATAACCCCGAGGGCCGATACGTCCGGGTCGCGTGGCTTAACCGACAAACATCTGGGGGTCAGCAGCCCTTCAAACGCCTACGCCGTCGGGGGTGAGCTGGGCTTCGATCATGCCGCGGTAGGTGCCGTGGGCCGCCATGAGCTGGTCGTGGGTGCCGCGTTCGAGGACGCGGCCGCGGGAGAGCACGAGGATCTGGTCGGCGGGGGTAATGGTGCTGAGGCGGTGGGCGATGACGAAGCAGGTGCGGCCGCGCATCAGCTCCTGGAGCGAGGCTTGGATGAGGCGTTCGCTGTGGGTGTCGAGGCTGGAGGTGGCTTCGTCGAGGATAAGGATGCGGGGGTCGGCGAGGACGGCGCGGGCAATGGCGAGGCGTTGGCGTTGGCCGCCGGAGAGGCGGACGCCGCGTTCACCGACGACGGTGTCGTAGCCGAGGCCGAAGCGTTCGATGAACTCGGCGGCGTGGGCCCGCTGCGCCGCGTCCTCGACGGCGGCCCGCAGCGTCCGGGGGTCGGCGGCGGCGGGGTGTCCCGGGCTGATCGCATAGGCGATGTTGTCGGCGACGGTGCCGTCGAAGAGGAAGACGTCCTGCTCGACGACGCCGAGGGTGCGGCGGTAGGCTTCGACGTCGAAGCGGCGGAGGTCGGTGCCGTCGAGGGTGACGCGGCCGGCGGTCGGGTCGTAGAAGCGGGCGACGAGGTTGCAGAGCGTGGACTTGCCCGCGCCGCTGGGGCCGACCAGCGCGACGGTCTGACCCGGCTCGGCCTCGAGGCTGATGTCGCGGAGCACGTCGGTCTCGCTGCCGGGGTAACGGAAGCTCACGCGGTCGAGCACGACGCGGCCCGCGACGTCGGCCGGGGCGAGGCGGACCGCGTCGGCCGGCGGCGGCATCTCGCGCGGCTCATCGAGCAGGTCGAGCGTGCGGTCGAGCGCGGCGAGGTCGTTCTGCAGGGTCGTGGCGGTCGCCGCGAGCTGCGCGACCGGACCGAGCAGCGCGGCGAGGTAGCCGAGGAACACGACCAGGTCGCCGATGGTCAGCGCCGCGGCGGGGTCGAGCAGCCCGTCCGCCACCGCGGCGCGGTCGGCGAGGATGCGCAGCGCCCCGTACAGCAGCAGCCCCGCCGAGGCGACGGGGATGATGAGCGCCCAGGCCGTGTCGACCCCGCGCATCCACCACCAGGTGTGCAGCTCCTGGCGGATCATGGTGTGGTTGCCGGCGACGAACCGCCCCGCCTCGGCCCGCTGCCGGCCGAAGGCGCGGACGACCCGCATCCCGCCGAAGACCTCGGTCGCGTGGCCGTCGATCACCTCCCGGGTCCGGCGCACGTCGCGGAACATCGGGCGGATGCGCGCGATCCAGGTGCGGTGCGTCAGCCAGACCACGGGCAGGATGCACGCCCCGCCCAGCAGCAGCCGGCCGTCGATCGTCGCGAGGATAAAGAGCGTGCCGGCGAACTGGATCACCGCCCGCAGCGGGTTGTAGACCATGCCGAACACCAGCCCGCCGACGGCCCCGGCGTCGTCGCGCAGCACGCCCGCCACCCCGCCGGACTTCAGCGCGTAGACCCGCGGCAGCGGCAGCCGGGCCGCCTGCGCGAACGCCCGCTTGCGCACGTCGGACTGCAGCCGCTTGCCGATCCGCGTCGCGTGCCACCGGCCCCACAGCCCGACCAGCACCGACACGACCGTGAGCAGCAGCGCCACCGCGACCACGGCGAACAGCAGCGTGCGTTTGATCTCCGCATCACTCCCGGAAGCGGGCAATAGATTGGTCAACCATTCCGGGGGCGGTACGTCGCCCAGCACGCTATCCACCACCAGCTTCGGGGCGTAGAGCGGCACCAGCGCGATCAGGGTCGACAGCGTCAGCGACACGCAGGCCAAACCCAGGATCAGCCGGTGCCCGCGGAGCAGGCCCCAGAACGCCGAGAGCAGCGCGGCGAAGCCCCGGCTACGCTGGATCGGCCGCCCCTTCGTGTCGCGGGGGACCGGGTCGTCTCGTTGCTGGCGTTTACGTTGCCGGTACGCGGCGTATCGTTGGCGGCTGGAAGCGGATCGGACCATTCAACCCAGACTCTAGCCCGATGCCCCATCCCGCACCCGAGACCGGCCCCGACACCGCCGAGCACGCCCGCCTGCGGGAAGAGGCGGCGCGGCAGAAGAACTGGAAGCGTTGGGGCCCGTACCTGGCCGAGCGGCAGTGGGGCACGGTGCGGGAGGACTACTCGGCCGACGGCGACTGCTGGAACTTTTTTCCCCACGACCACGCGCGGAGCCGGGCCTACCGCTGGGGCGAGGACGGGCTGCTGGGCTTCTGCGACCGGCAGTGCCGGCTGTGCCTGTCGGTCGCGCTGTGGAACGGGAACGACCCGATCTTGAAGGAGCGTCTCTTCGGCCTCACCGGGCCGGAGGGCAACCACGCCGAGGACGTCAAGGAGCAGTACTGGTACCTCGACTCGACGCCGACGCACAGCTACGCCAAGGCGGCGTACCGCTACCCGCAGGCGGCGTTCCCGTACGACGAGCTCGTCGCCGAGAACGCGCGGCGGACCAAGCAAGACCTCGAGTACGAACTCGCCGACACCGGGGTGTTTGACGATGGCCGGTACTTCGACGTCGTGGCCGAGTACGCCAAGGTGGACGACAACGACGTGCTGATGCGGGTGAGCGTGACGAACCACGGGCCGGAGCCGGCGTCGCTGCACGTGCTGCCGACGCTGTGGTTCCGCAACACCTGGGTGTGGGGCTGCGAGCACGAGGGCTGCTCGATGCGGCCGGACCTGCGGATTGACCCCCGGAATTCTGCCGCGGTGCGGACCGACCACGAGACGCTGGGCCGGTTCACCTGGGCCGCCGGCGGCCACCCCGAGACCGGCGAGCGTCCGGACATCTGGTTCACCGAGAACCTGACCAATACCGAGAAACTCTTCGGCACCCCGAGCCTCGGGCGGCACACCAAGGACGCCTTCGACCGCCGGCTGGTCCACGGCGAAACCCTGGCCACCAACCCCCGGGAGTTCGGGACCAAGGCGGCGGCGGTCTACCGGCTTGAACTACAACCCGGTGAGACCAAAACGCTGCGGACGCGCTTGTTTCAAACGCCCGAGGGAGAAACGTCGACGCCGGAAGACCTCGTACAACCCGACGCGTTCGACGCCGTCTTCACGCAGCGCCTCGCCGAGGCCGACGCGTTCTACGACGCCGTCATCCCTGCCCACGTCCCCGACGATCAAAGCAACGTCACGCGGCAGGCCTACGCCGGGCTGCTGTGGACCAAGCAGTTCTACCACTACATCATCGAGGCCTGGCTCGACGGCGACCCGAAGACGCCCCCGCCCCCGGAGGCACGGAAGACCGGGCGGAACCACGACTGGCCGCACCTGTTTGCCCGCGACATCCTGTCGATGCCCGACAAGTGGGAGTACCCGTGGTTCGCCGCGTGGGACACCGCGTTCCACATGATCCCGTTCTGCCGGGTCGACCCGCAGTTCGCTAAGGACCAGCTCGAGCTGTTCCTCCGCGAGTGGTACCTGCACCCCAACGGCCAAATCCCCGCGTACGAGTTCGCGTTCGGCGACGTGAACCCGCCGGTCCACGCCTGGGCCGTGTGGCGGGTCTACAAGATGACCGCCCCGCGCGGGCAACGCGACCGGCGGTTTCTCGCGTCGTGCTTCCAGAAGCTGCTGCTGAACTTCACCTGGTGGGTCAACCGCAAGGACCCTAACGGCAACCACCTCTTCGCCGGGGGTTTTCTTGGCCTGGACAACATCGGCGTCTTCGACCGCAGCCGGCCGCTGCCGGGCGGCCACACGCTGGTCCAGGCCGACGCGACGGCGTGGATGGCGTTCTACTGCAACACTATGCTGTCGATGGCGCTGGAGCTGGCGGACACCGACCGCGACGTGCCCGAGGCCCGAGCCTACGCCGACATGGCCAGCAAGTTCTTCGAACACTTCGTCGCCATCGCCGACGCGATCAACGGACTCGGCGGCGACGGGCTGTGGGACGAAGGCGACGGGATCTACTACGACCAACTGCAGCAGCCCGACGGCGAAGCCAGTCAACCCATCAGGGTGCGGTCGCTCGTCGGGCTGATGCCGCTCATCGCGGCCGAGGTGTTCCCCCGGCCGCGCATCGACCGCCTGCCGGGGTTCCGCAAACGCATGGACTGGTTCCTCGAGAACCGCCCCGAGCTGGCCGGACGCATCGCGTTCATGGACGCCGACTGCGACGACGAGCCCGACCGCGAGGACCTGCTGCTGCTCGCCCTGCCGTCGCGCGACCGGCTGCGCCGAGTCCTCGGCTACCTGCTCGACGAAGACGAGTTCCTCGGGCCCTTCGGCGTCCGCTCGGTGTCGAAGCACCACGAAGACCACCCCTTCACCCTCCACCTCGACGGGCAGGCGATGAGCGTCGCCTACACCCCCGGCGAGTCCGACACCCACATGTTCGGCGGCAACTCGAACTGGCGCGGCCCCGTCTGGTTCCCCATCAACTACCTCCTGATCGAAGCGCTGCAGCGCTACCACCACTTCTACGGCGACACCTTCACCGTCGAGTGCCCGACCGGCTCGGGGAACCACGTCACCCTCGACGAGGCCGCCCGCGAGATCGAACGCCGCCTCATCCGGCTCTGCCCGGCCGACGACGCGGGCCGGGTGCTGTTCTACGAGTACTTCCACGGCGACACCGGCCGCGGCCTCGGCGCCTCCCACCAGACCGGCTGGACCGCCCTCGTCGCCCGCTGCATCGAAGACACCCCCCCCCGGAAGTGCCCCGGAAGTGACCACGGCTAGATCGGAACCCCCGGGTTGAACCCCCGCAGAAGCCCACGTACACCGTCCGTGGGTCCCCGATTTATCGGACCGCCCCGAAATCATCTGGGATCCGCCGCCCCACGCGGTATGCTTGAACGTCGGTCAAAGCCCCATGTCCACCCTCCCCCCCACCCCGACCGGTCTCGACGCCGTCGCGCCCCGGCTCACCCGCCGCCGCGGCGACCGCGCCGGGACCGAGGCGACGCCGCGGCTGCGGCTGGTGGGCGACGCCGGCCTTGCCCCCGTCGACGGGCCGGCCGACCACGCGATCTCCGGCACGGGCGACCCGCGCTGGGTCCTGGCCGTGCGGACCGCCGAGCAGCTCGAAGGCAGCGTGCTGACGCCCGAGAAGCGGGAGCGGCTGCTGCGCCTGGGCCGGGGCTTCGGCCTCGGGGTGTTCGACGCCAACCTCGTGATCGCGATCGTCCAGGACCAGGCCCGCCGCGGCCACGCCCCGGCGTACTGCCCCGCCGCCGCCGAGCCGCAGCTCCGCCTCGTGCCGCCGCCCCGGCCGACCCGATGGAT
Source organism: Planctomycetota bacterium (assembly GCA_039025315.1). GTDB lineage: Bacteria > Planctomycetota > Phycisphaerae > Phycisphaerales > Phycisphaeraceae > Algisphaera. Next base: position 20,532 of record JBCCOP010000006.1, read on the forward strand.
GACCGGACCCCGCACCCTCCTGATCGCGGGGATCATCGCCGGCTTTATCGCGCTGGAGCTGGTCGTCCTCGCCTGGGTCTTCTGACTTGCGTTAACTCAATCAGACCGACGCTCAGCCGTCGCCGCCCTTCTTGGGCTTGGGCTTCTCTTTCGACACGTTCGCCTCAGCCTTCTTGGGTTTCTCGGCCTTGGTTTCGGTCTTACCCGCTTCCTTCTGGTCCCCGCCCGACTTCTTGTCGCCCGGCCCGTCCGCCTTCGCGTCTTTCTGGTAGCTCTCCGAGCGGTAGTCCGTCTCGTAGAACCCGCCGCCCTTGAAGATCACGCCGGCCCCCGTGCCGATCAGCCGGCGCAACTTCGGCTTGCCGCAGGCCGGGCACTTCCGCAGCACCTTCGCGGTCATCGACTGGAATTCCTCGGCCGTGTAATCGCAGGCGTCGCAGACATAGTCGTAAGTGGGCATATCGTTCTTGCGAAAAAAAATAATCCATAGCCGCGACGCAGCGCGTCGCTGACCCATCATTTTAGCGAAACCCCGCCGTCAGTCGCCCCGGTCCGCGAGAGCCGACGCCGCCAGCGTCTCGACGCGGGCCAGCGTCCGCTGCGCCTGCACCCGCAGCACCGCGTAGGGCACCAGCGTCACCAGCGTCACGACCAGCCCGGCCGCCGTCGTGATCAGCGCCTCGCCGATGCCCCGGCCCACCAGCGCCGGGTCGCGGCTGCCCGCCGCCTCGCCCAGGATCGCGAAGCTGTCGATGATCCCCAACACCGTGCCGAGGATCCCGAGCATGGGCGCGGCCGTGATCACCGTCGACAGCGTCGGCAAATACCGCTCGACTCGCCGCCGCGCCGCCTCGACCGCGTCGTCCACCGCCGGCTCCCCCGGAATGCCCCCCGGAACATCCATCACATCACGCACCGCCGTGCCGTACACCGACCTGTCGCCACCGGCCAGGGCTTTCGCCTCCTCGCGTCGGCCCGCCCGCAGGTGCGCCGCCATCGCCGACGCCCGGCCCCGCCCCGCCGCCGAGTTGGTCCGCGCGAAAAACAGCAGCCGTTCGATCGACAGCGTCAGCGACAGCACGCTCAGCCCCAGCAGCGGCCACATCACCACCCCGCCCCGCCGGACCAGGTCGAACGCGTCCCCGAACCAACCTGCGGCCTCGGCCAGGAGCATCGCGGCAGGATAGCAGAGCCACGCCCGCCGGCCGGGGTGGGTTACACTCACCGAACGCGGCTTCGATGTTGCCGCACGACCCTACCCCGAGGTGCCGGCCGATGCCCGACCCCACACCACCCAAGCCCCGCCCCGACGACGAGCCGGACGTCTACGAGCTCGCCGACGAGCCAGACGACACCCCGCCCCCACCCCCGGCCCCGGAAGCTTCCCCGCCAACGACCAAGCCGACGGCTTCCACCGAAGAAGCCGACACGATCCCGCTGTCGGAACCCGACGACGGGCCGGAGGTCCGCGACCCGCGGGCCGCCGGCACCGCGTCGCGTCCCGAAAGACGCCCCGCCGCGATCGACCCCACGCCCGACGCCGACGACGCCCCGGCCGAGCCCAAAGAGGTCAGCCCCGCCCGCGCCCGGGCCGTCCGCGAGGAGCAGCGCATCCGCGCCGCCGCCGAGCTCGCCGAGGCCGAGGCCAAACGCAAGAAGGTCATCCTTACCCTCGTCGCCGCGTTCGTCGGCGTCGGCGTCGTCGGCTACGTCGTGCTCCGGCTATTCCTCTGAATCCGCGCCGTCGGCCTCGACGACCGTGACCTTCTGCATCACGTCGCCGCCGCGGATCGCGTCGACCACGTCCTGCCCCTCGGTCACGTAGCCGAAGACGGCGTGCTTGCCGTCGAGCCACGGCGTCGGGCCGTGGGTCACGAAGAACTGGCTGCCGTTGGTGTCGGGCCCGGCGTTCGCCATCGACAGCGTGCCCGCCCGGTCGTGCTTCTGCCGCAGCGCCGACACCTCGTCGTCGAACTTGTAGCCCGGCCCGCCCCGGCCCGTGCCCGTCGGGTCGCCGCCCTGCACCATGAAGTCCGGGATCACCCGGTGGAACGTCAGCCCGTCGTAATAACCCGCCTCGGCGAGGTTCCGGAAGTTGGCGACCGTCATCGGCGACTCCTCACACAGCAAGTCGATCCGGATCACCCCGCGGTTCGTCTCGATCACCGCCACCAGGTCCAGCGCCGCGACGGCCTCGGCCTCTTCGGCCGTCGGCGGCGACGGGGCGTCCGCCCGCGTCTGCGGCGCAGAACAGCCCAACAGGCCGGCAAACACCATCGCGGTCAGCATCGGTCGTTTCAACATGTTTCGTCTGGCTCCGGGGAGAAGGTCGGGTCGTTCACGACGTCCGAGCATAGCCCCTCCCGCCGGCCGGCGGTCCGCCCGACCCGTCAGCGTTACCATCCTCCCGATGCCCGACGACGCCCCCGCCGCCGACCCCACCCTCTACCTCATCGACGGCCACGCCCAGATGTTCCGCGCTTACCACGCCATCCGGGGGGGCATGACCAGCCCGGTCACCGGCGAACCGACCAACGCCACCTTCGCCTTCGCCGGCCTGCTGCTCAAGCTCTTCACCCAGTACCGACCCACCCACGTCGCGATGGCGATCGACAGCGACGACCGCGCCACCTTCCGCCACGACTTCTTCCCCGAGTACAAGGCCAACCGCGGCGCCCCGCCCGACGACTTCAAGCCGCAGATCCCCCGCATGCTCGAGGTCGCCCGGCTGATGGGCATCCCGATTCTCGAGGTGCCCGGCGACGAGGCCGACGACATCATGGCCACCCTCGCCGTCCGCCTGACTTCAAACGATGACGGCCTCCGCGTCCGCCTCGTCGCCAAAGACAAAGACCTCGAGCAGGTCCTCTCCGACCGCGTCACCCTCTTCGACGCCCACACCGACGAAGAGCTCACCGTCGACAAACTCCGGGACAAACGCGGCATCACCCCGTCGCAGGTCATCGACTACCAGACCCTCATCGGCGACAGCACCGACAACGTCCCCGGCGTCGCCGGCATCGGCCCCAAGACCGCCGCCAAGCTCATCGACCGCTTCGGCACCGTCGCCAACCTCGTCGGCAACCTCGACCAGCTCAAAGGCAAGCAGCGCGAGAACCTGCAAACCGCCGTCGACGAAGGCCTGATCGAGCTCACCCGCCGGCTGGTCACGCTCAAGCTCGACTCGGCGGTCGCGTTCGACCTCGCCGACGCGGCGGCCGGCCCGATCGACGCCGCCGGCCTCGACACCCTCTTCGAACAGCTCGGCTTCAACCGCCATCGCGCCGACCTCAAGAAGCTAGCCGCCCCCCCCCCGGAAACCAAGGCCGCCGTGGCCAAGCCGAAAGCAACTTCCGGGGGGACTTCCGGGGGAGGCGGGTTGTTCGATATGCCCGCGGACGACGACGACGGCGAGACCGCCCCGCCGCTCGACGAGGTCGACGGCGACTACTCCGCCGTCACCACGGCCGACCAGCTCGCCGACCTCGTCGCCACGCTGAAACAACAAAAGCGCTTCGCCATCGACACGGAGACCGTCGGCCTCGGCCACACCGCCGCGCTCTGCGGCGTCTGCCTCTCCTGGGAAACCGGCCGCGGCGTGTACGTCCCCGTGAAGTCGCCCGAGCCCGACCGCCACCTCGACGCCGACACCGTGCTAGAAGCCCTCGGTCCCGTCTTACGCGATCCGGGGGTCGAGAAGATCGGGCACAACCTCAAGTACGACTGGCTCGTGCTGCGTCACGCCGGGGCCGAGCTCGCCGGGCCGACGTTCGACACGATGGTCGCCGCGTTCCTGTGCAACTGCCCCGGCATCGGGCTGGACCACCTCGCGCTCTCCGAGTTCGGCCGGACGATGATCCCGATCACCCGGCTCATCGGCCCCAAGCCCCGCCGCAAGGCCGACCCGCCGCAGAAGACCATGGACCAGGTGTCGCTTGACCTCTGCACCGCCTACGCCGCCGAAGACGCCGACGTCACGCTCCAGCTCTACGACCGGCTGAAACCGCGGCTCGACGAGCTGGGCGTCGCCGATCTCGCCGCCGACGTCGAGATGCCGCTGGTCGGCGTGCTGGTTGACATGGAAAGCCACGGCATCCGCGTCGAGCCCGACGAGCTCGAACGCCAGAAGGCCGAGCTGCAGGTCCGCATCGATGCGCTTCGGGAACAAGTCCTCGACGCCGCCCGCGTCGACTTCAACCCCGACAGCCCCAAGCAGCTCGGCGACGTGCTGTTCAACCAGCTCGGCTTCCCCGTGCAGCGCAAGACCAAGACCGGCTACTCGACCGACGCCGAGGTGCTGGAAAAACTCGCGGACCTGCCTCCGGAAGGACTCAGCAAGGTCGCGGAGCACGCCCATCCGATCCCGAAGCTTATCGTCGAGTACCGGATACTGACCAAGCTGGTCGGCACCTACTTCGGTAACCTCGTCGAGGCGATTTCCCCGGAAGATGGCCGGGTACATGCCAGCTTCCACCAGACCGGCGCGGCGACGGGCCGGCTGTCGTCTTCGAACCCGAACCTCCAGAACATCCCGATCCGCACCGAGGTCGGCCGGCAGATCCGCCGCGCCTTCGTCGCCGCCCCCGGAAGTGTCCTGGTCAGTGCCGACTACTCGCAGATCGAACTGCGGATGCTGGCGCACCTCTCCGACGACCCCGCGCTCATCGAAGCCTTCCGGGGCGACCAAGACATCCACACCGCCGTCGCGGCGCAGGTCTTCGCCGTCGCCCCGGAAGAGGTCACCAGCGAGCAGCGCGGCCACGCCAAGACGATCAACTTCGGGATCATCTACGGCGTGACGCCCTTCGGCCTCGCCCGCCGGATCGAGGGCCTTGACCTCGACGGCGCGACGAAGCTGATCGACGACTACAAGACCACCTACGCCGGGATCGACCGGTTCCTCGCCGCCTGCGTCGAGCAGGCGACGGCCGAGGGCTACGTCACGACGATCCTCGGCCGACGCCGCCCGATCGAGCAGGTGCAGGCCCGCAACCCGCAGCAGCGGGCGCTGGGCGAACGCCTCGCGATCAACTCGGTCGTGCAGGGCAGCGCGGCCGACCTGATCAAGCTCGCAATGGTGAACCTCCACCGCCGGCTCGTGGATGAAGAGGTGCCGGCAAAGATGCTGCTGCAGATCCACGACGAGCTGGTGCTGGAGTGCCCGGAGGAAGAAGCGGACGCGGTCGCGGCGGTGGTGACCGACGCGATGGAACACGCGATGTCGTTGAAGGTGCCGCTGAAGGTCGAACCGGGCGTGGGGGCCGACTGGTTCGCGGCGAAGTAGTCGTTCTTGCGTTTAGCGGGCGACGCGCAGCGTCCCGCGGTCAGTCGGCCCCCCGGAAAGGGCGGCTGCGCCGCACCCGCTAAACGTGGCGTTGTGACGCGCTAGCCCAGCTCCGCGAGGATGTCCTGGGTCAGGTCCCAGAAGCGGGTCTCGCGGAACGGGCTGGCGGTGCCGGGGGCGCTGCCGTGGCGCTGGGTGTGGTGGTTCCAGTGGGACTGGGCCTCGTGGAGCTGGCGGCGGGTGGCCTCGGCGTCGCCGGCGGTCTTGGACTTCTGGTAGCGGCGGTAGGCGACGAGCCCGGCGAGCAAGTCGCGCATCGCCTCGAACAGCGACTCGGTGTAGAGCAGGGAGTTGACCAGCTTGTCGAGGCGGGGGTCGGCGCGGTCGGCGGCGAGGGCCTGCAGGTCGTGGCGGTGTTTCGCGATCGTGGCGACCGCCGCGCGTTTCTCGTCGATCACGTCGTCGAGGCGGGCCTCGTCGAGGCGTTGGACCATCCGCCAGGCGGACGCGGCGTCGAGCACGTCGTCCTGGACCCAGTCGGCGGCGGGGTGCCAGGGGCTGCTCTTCTGCTCGGCGAAGGGGCCGATGTAGAACGCCCGCCGGGCCGCCTCGGGCGAGTCACGCAGCACGCCCAGCAGCACGGCCGCGACCGCGGCATCGTCGATGCCCAGGCGGCGGCGGACCCAGTCCCGCGCGACCACGTCGGGGTCGGCGTCGGGGGCGTCGGCCAGTCGGGGCGCGGCGTAGACGTTGGCGTCGATCCAGGTCTCGTCCCTCACGAACGGCCCGCCCCAGCCGCCGCCGCGCACCCACGCGAACACGCCGGCGAGGTTGACCTTCCCCGCTACTTCCGCCAGCCCCCTGGGGTCGTGGTCGCCACGGGATTCCGGGGGCCCGTCGCGCCACAGCGGCGCCTGCCAGTTCGGGACGCCGCCCTTGCCCTCGAACTCGCGCTGGCACTGCAGCTCGTAGACGATCGGCCGGCCGCCGCAGACCAGGCTCGCCCGGTTCCAGGGCTGGTACCGCCAGAAGTCGGTCTCCGTGAACTTGAACGACAGCATCAGCCGGTCGTCCGCGGGGTCGCCCGGCAGGCGTCCGGCGACGCGCTCGGCCAGCTCGGCGGTGTCGTGCATCCCCTGCGGCCGGACGTTCCAGGCCCGCGCGATCAGCCGCTTGCCGTGGGTGTTGACCACCAGCTCGTGCGCCTTGGTGAGCATCTTCACCACGCGGTCGGCCCGGCCGAACTGGCTGCACCGCGGGCAGTGCGGGCTGTAGAGGTCGTTGCCCATCAGGTGCGGCAGCCGCTGCGCATCCGTGTCGCCGAAGCGCAGCACGATGCCGGCGACGGTGGGGAAGCGTCGCAGCAGCGCGTCGAGCCCGTCGAACACCAGCCGGATGGTCGCCTCGCTCGCCGGGCATAGGGTGTTGGGCCGGCTCTTGCACGTCAGCGCCGCCGGGTTACGCCGCACCACGTCGTGCGGCAGCGTGAGCAAATCGTAGAACAGGTACACGCCCAGCCCCGCCGCGGTACAGGCCGCGACCGTCCGCCCGACGCCGTCGATCGTCTGCTGCACGAACCGCCGCAGCTCGGGGTCCACGATCGCCTCGGGCCCGGTGACCCCCGACAGCCCCGTCGTCTCGAACAGCACCCGCGCGTCGTAGCCCAGGGCCCGCAGCTCGGCCGGGTCGTCGTAGCGCGTTTCGATCTCCGGCTCGCCGGGGTTCTTGATCGTCGAGGCGAGCTTGAGCATGAGGCACGGAAGGCAAACGTGAATCGCAGGCGGGCCGTATCATATCGCATCGCGTCACCCACACGACCGCTGCGGGAACCCGGGGGTCACGCGTAACCCAGCGCTTCCAGGTCGTCCTCGTCGAGCCCGAAGTGGTGCCCCATCTCGTGCAGCAGCGTGATGTGCACCTGCCGCCGCAGCTCCGCCTCGTCCGCCGCCGTCGGCCCGCGCTCGGGGTAGTCCGCCAGCCGCAGGATCGGCCCGCGGAACAGCATCATCTGCTCGGGCACGTCGGGTACATCTTCGACGCTCCGCTCGGTCAGCGGCACCCCCTCGTGCAGCCCGCACAGGTCCGCGTCGTCCGCCGCCGACATGCCCAAGCTTTCCAGCAGCCGCGGCGTCGGCTCGTCGTCCACGATCAGCGGCACCCGCTCCAGCAACTCCCGCAACGCCTCGGGCAACGCGTCCACCTCCGCGTCGAGCAGGCGGTCGAACAGGTCACGCTCGCGGCGGGAAACGCTGGCCACGCCCCGAGTCTACCCCCGCCGCCGAACTAAACTGTTCACGCGATGCCGGACGACCGCCCGCACTTCTTCGACCAGACCCCCGAGACGCTGGCGGACCTCTGCGCCGGCTGGGGCCTGCCGCGCTTCCGCGCGAAGCAGGTCTTCGGCTGGGTCTACGCCAAGGGCGTCGCCGACCCCCGGCAGATGACCAACCTCTCGGCCCGCGACCGCGAGCTGCTCGCCGACCGCCTCCGCTTCGTCACCGGCCAAGTCGTCCGCCACCAAAACGCCAGCGACGGCACCCAAAAACTCCTCATCGATTGGAACCCCGCCCCCGGAAGCACCGGCGTCAGCCTCCAGCTGATGCCCGCCGACGACGACCCGCCGCCCTCCGATCAGACGGAATGTGTGATGATCCCAACCGCGGGAGACGCCAACCGCCGCCCCCGCCGCACCGCCTGCATCTCCAGCCAGGTCGGCTGCCCCGTCGGCTGCAAGTTCTGCGCCTCGGGCCTCGGCGGCCTCGACGGCAACCTCACCGCCGGCCAGATCGTCCAGCAGGCCTGGCAGCTCCAACAACTCACCCACGTCGGCCGACTCACCAACGTCGTGTTCATGGGCATGGGCGAACCCATGGCCAACCTCCGCGCCGTGCTGCCCGCCGTCCGCACCCTCGCCGCCGGCTGGGGCCTGGGCCTCTCCGCCCGCCGCATCACCGTCAGCACCGTCGGCGTCCCCGCCGGCATCCGCAAACTCGCCGACCTCGACCTGCCCGTCACCCTCGCCGTCAGCCTCCACGCCCCCAACGACCAGCTCCGCCAACAGATCATCCCCTGGGCCGAGTTCGTCTCTATCCAACAACTCACCGACGCCGGCCGCGACTATTTCGCCAAGACCGGCCGCGAGGTCACCCTCGAGTACATCCTCCTCGGCCACGTCAACGACCGCCCCGAACACGCCCGGGAGCTGGCCACCGTCGCCAAACGCCTGCGTAGCAACGTCAACCTCATCCGCTACAACGAGGTCGCCGGCCTGCCCTACGCCCGCCCCGACGACGCCGACGTCCTGCGTTTCCAGAGCATTCTGAAGTCGGCCGGGGTCAACACCCACCTGCGCGCCAGCCGCGGCCGCGACATCGCCGCCGCCTGCGGCCAGTTGCGGCACGAAGCCGCCGCCGTGTAAGCTTTCGGACTAAACACGCCCCGGAAGCCCACCCCGCGAGCCCTCGGAAGCTCCCCCGGAAGTCTCCTGCCTGACCAGCGACTTCCCCCAGCGGTGTGAAAACTTCCGGGGGGGGGCTGCGTAGCTCAGTTGGATAGAGCGGCGGTTTCCGGAGCCGCAGGTCGCAGGTTCGAGCCCTGCCGCAGTCATTCCCGCTTCCCGTCTTGTCAAAGAGCGAGCGTCTCACGCCCCCACCCACACCGCTTCGCGGCCGCCGCGGCGGGGTGGTGAGGTCTGATCCGCTTTTCGCCGCCAAGGACGCCAAGAGCGCCAAGGAAGACATCAAGTCATTCTTTTTAACTTTGACTTGGTCTTCCTTGGCGCTCTTGGCATCCTTGGCGGCAAACGGATCGAAACCTCCGGGCGTGCGCCCCCCGACCGAGCCGCTGGTGCCGTTGACCCCGGGGGTTCCCGACAAGGTGGTACCCCGGGCATCGCCGCCGACACGCGAACACTCGACCCGGCCCCCGGAAGCGAGCACGGCCCCGGCCTTGTCTTTACCGGGGGTCCGCCGTCAACCGAGGCCCGACACCAAGGGCCGCAACGAACGTTTGGTGCGCGATTTCCCCCCGATTCCCCGCCGCCGTCGCCCCGTATCTCCCGACGGCCACGTGGCTTGAAAATTTTCCCGCCGCCCCCCATTTTCGTCCGACTTTGCGTGTCTCAGCGCGCGCACCAAACTTGCTGCCCCCCTCCCTCAGGGAGGGGGGTCAAGACAACCGACCCGCGGCCGTCCAAGTCACCTTTCGGGGAAGCAAGCACAAATCTACTCAGGGGCAAAAGCCTAGCGGTCAATGCTTTGGAAAAATGACGCCAGACAAGTACAATCCTGATGAGTAACTTCCTCGTCACCCAATCACTGTTAGGTGCCTATCAAATCTGTAATCCTACTGTTGGTCTTGGCGACCGCTGGCTGTTCCACAACATCAAGCCACAAACCTATCGCCTGTTCCGGCGTGCCCGCTGAACTTCAGGCGGCTTTGCAAAAAAGACATCCCGGAGCCAAGGCTGAACATGTCTTTTGGAATCTTTATAGAAAGCCTACGGGTCCGCTGAGTGTCCGCCACTGGATGGATTACACCGGGTTGGTGATGCAGGATGGAAAGATAATTGCCAATTTCATCTACGATCCGGCCACGTCCAAACTGCAGAGCGAGCCCGGCACCTAACCACCGGCTGCAGTTGACCGGACACGCCCGCGGCTTCTTTCATCCCGGCTCAACGTCGTCCCCGCGGGCGGCCGGCAACTGAGCCTTTTACGTTAGGCCCCTCGCATGAGTTCACTGCAGCAGAACATCGCCAAAGCCGGTACCGAGATGGTCATCGGCAAGCCCAAGCATCCGATGCCCGCGGACCGTGCGGCGGCCATCGGTGAGCTCGCAACATCCATCGATGGGGTCCAGGAAGCACATTTACCGATGGCGTACATCCCTGGTGTGACCGAGAAACCGGCTCAAGTGTTGTTCCTCGTATTGAAATCAAAATCGCTAATTCCACAGGTCATGCCGCAGATCCAAAAGGGTCTCGGCAAGATCATGCCGAAGGGCCAGCATCTCGACATGCTCCCGATTGATCCGCAATCAGGCATGTTGGCTGATATTCGAGGGGCGGACTGCAAAGTTGGGATCACTCGGCATGTGTCCCGACGCACTCCAAAGAGGCCATGGTGGAAGTTTTGGTGACGGGTACTAAACCAGCGGTGTAGCGGGTAGGGCCGGATTTATCCGGCCGGTGCGTGGGGCAGCCGTCGTTCGGCCGGATGAATCCGGCCCTACCCGTACTGCAGTTGACGAGCGACGCCCGCGGCGAATGAACCTATCGAGTCGTCCGTTCCCCCCCGCGGGCGGCTCGCAACTGAACGGGGAGGCGTTCATACTGGCCGACGACACGTCGATCCGCGACTCGACGATCCGCTCGCGGGTCCGCCGGTTGCGCCCGGCTTGACCGCCGCGGCGGGGGCAGCAATGTTCATGAGGTTATCGGCTCGGCCGGGCGGGCGGGTTTGGTTTGACCCGGGGGCCGGTGGATTGTTGATTTTCGGTCAGGGTCGGGTGCCGCCGCGGTCTGCGGCGTGTCGCTCCGCCGCCGTTTCGCCGGCGGCGCGGTTTCTCTCTCACGCCGTACCCAGGCCACGCCATGCCCCACCCGCCGACGCTCAACTCGCAAACCGTCGCCGGCCTCCGGGTCAGCGATCTGACGCAGCACACGATCCTGCAGGAGCTCGAGGCCGGCCACGGCGAGCGGGCCGCCACGCACGACCGGCGTGGCTGCGCCCGGCGGGCGCTGCCGCCGCAGTTCGTGGTGAAGCTGCTAATCCACCAGCCCGGGGGCACGACGCACAAGTTCCGCGTCCGGGCCCGCAACCTCGGCGACGCCGGCATCGCGGTGCTGCACGGCGGTTTCCTGCACCGCGGCTCGGTGTGCCGCGTCGAAATCTTCGACGCCGCCATGCCGCTGGTGAGCCTGCCCGCCCGCGTCGTGCACTGCCGCTACGTGCGCCAGACGGTCCACGAGATCGGCCTGGTGTTCGACGAGCCGATCGACAGCGACGCCGTCCAACGCAGCCAGAAGCCCGCCGCCCCCGACGCCGCGACGAGTACCCCCGACCGGCCCGCGTTGCCCCGGCTGCGCGGCCGCGTCCTGCACGTCGATCCGATCGAGGCCGACCGGCGTTACCTCGGGTTCCGGCTGGCGCAGCTGGGGCTCAACTTCCGCTACGCCCTGACCACGCCCGAGGCGTTGTCGGCCGTCAAGGCGCAGGCGTTCGACCTCGTGCTCTGCGAGTACCGCCTCCGCCCCGACCCCGCGCCGTTCCTGCTGCGTCGGCTCCGCGGCATGGGCTGCGTCGCCCCGGTCGTCGTGCTGGGCCACGGCATCAGCCGCGTCGCCGCCAAGGAGCTGACCGACCTCGGCGCCCACGCCTGCCTGCCCAAGCCCTTCCGGGCCGAGGACCTCACCCGCCTGCTCGCGCAGCTGCTGCCCGAGGCGAGCCCCGAGCCCGCCGAGCCCGCCCGGCTCAGCGACCACTGGGCCGAGGAGTCGTTCCGGCCCCTGATCATCGAGTACGTCGGCGAGCTGGGCGGCACGCTCGACTACCTCCAGCGGACCGTCCTGCAAAGCGCCTCGGAGGCCGACGCGCTGCAGACCGCCGAGCAGCTCGCCGCCACCGCCTCGCTCTACGGCTTCCCCGGGATCAGCGAGGCGGCCAAAGAACTGTCCACGATCCTCGCCCTCGAGCCGCTGCCGACCGACATGATCTGCGAGCAGCTGCTGAGCCTTCGCCAGCTCGCCGACGCCGCCCAGGCCGCGATCGGCTGACGGCGACGCGTCCGGCCGGTGGCCGTCGGAAGGCAACCGCGGAGAACGGCAAGCCCACACAGGCCGCGAGCCCGCGGTGGTTGCGTTGCCGCCGCCTGTCCGGCACCATCCGGGGCGATGAAATCCCTCAAGATCCAAGACGTCGAGGTCTTTGTCACCCGGCCGACCACCGAGAACCTGGTCGTGGTGCGGGTGCGCACCGACCGGGACGGGCTGTTCGGCCTGGGCTGCGCGACGTTCACGCAGCGGGCGACGGCCGTGGTCGAGGTGCTGCGGACTTACCTGCGGCCGCTGCTGATCGGTCGGGACGCGGGGCGGATCAGCGAGCTGTGGCGGCTGATGCACACCAACGGGTACTGGCGCGGCGGGCCGGTGCTGCTGAACGCGATCTCGGGCGTGGACCAGGCGTTGTGGGACCTCAAGGGGCGGGCGGCGGGGACGCCGGTGTACGACCTGATCGGGGGGCGGGTGCGGGAGGCGGCGGCGGTGTACCAGCACGTGGCGGGGCCGGACGCGGACGCGGTGGTCGCGTTGGCCGAGCCGCTGATCGAGCGGGGCATCGGGTGCGTGCGGGTGCAGGTCGCCGACACGGCCCACGGGCCCGACGGCCTCGCCGCGGCGGGGGCGGGGTACGGCGGACTCGGCGAGGGGATGCGCCAGGTCCGCGACGCCCCGGCCGGCCACTACTTCGACCCCGAGGCGTACACCCGGTCGGCCGTCGGGGTGATCGCCGCGGTCCGCGAGCGGCTGCCGGACCACGTCGGGCTGATCCACGACGTGCACAGCCGGCTGACCGTGCCGCAGGCCGTCGCGTTCGCCAAGCGGCTCGAGCCCTTCGGCCTGTTGTTCCTCGAAGACCCGCTGCCGCCCGAGCACCTCGACGCGGTGGCGCACCTGCGACGGGCCACCACGACGCCGCTGGCGATGGGCGAGCTGTTCACCGCCCGGTCGCAGTGGCTGCCGCTGGTCCGTGACCGGTTGATCGACTACCTGCGGCTGCACGTCTCGGCGGTGGGCGGGTTCACCCCGGCGTGGGAGGCGGCGGCGGTGTGCGAGGCCTTCGGCGTGCGGACGGCGTGGCACGGGCCCAAGGACACCTCGCCGATCGGCCACGCGGCGCAGCTGCACCTCGACGTCGCGAGCCACGCCTTCGGCGTCCAGGAGTTCAGCGGCTTCACCGACGCCGAGCGCGACATCTTCTCCGGCCTGCCGACGCTGCGCGACGGCCACCTCTACCCCACCGACGCGCCGGGCTGGGGCATCGACTTCGACGAGGCCGCGGCCGCCCGGTTCCCGCCGAACCACGACCCCATCGAATGGACCCAGGCCCGCCGGCCCGACGGCTCGCTGTCGTACCCCTAACCCCCGGACCTCACCCCCCGGAACTTAACCCGCGACGACCAGCCCGCCGTCGCAGCGCAGGTCTGTCGCGGTGATGTTGGCCGCGTCGTCGCTGGCCAGGAACGCGAACGCCGCGGCGACCTCCTCGGGCGAGCCGATCCGGCCGCGGGGGTGCAACGCTTCGGCTCGCCGCAGGTACGCCTCCGGGCCGTCCGGGTCCTTGCCGGCCTCGTGGGCGAACATCGGCGAATCGACCGAACCCGGCGACACCGAGTTGACGCGGACCCCGTCCGCCGCCAGCTCCTTCGCCTGGGCCTGCGCCAGCACCCGCAGCCCCGCCTTGGTCGCGGCGTAGACCCCCATCGTCGCGCTGCCCACGTAGCCCTGCGCACTGCTCATGTGCAGGATCACCCCGCCGCCGCCCCGCCGCATCCACGGCACCGCCGCCTGGCTGAACACCACCGGCGCCCGCAGGTTCACCCGCAGCACGCGGTCAATGAGTTCCACCGACATCGCCGTCGTCGCCTGCACCGGCATGATCGCCGCGTTGTTCACCAAGACCGACACCCCGCCCCACGCCTCCCCCACCCGATCCACACACGCCCGCACCGCGTCCGCGTCCTGCACGTCGAAGCCCGCGGCCATCGCCTCGCCGCCCGCCGCCCGGACCGCCGCGGCCGTGCCCTCGGCGTCGTCAGGCTCCAGGTCGCACACCGCCACCCGCGCCCCGTCCGCCGCCAGCCGCCGCGCGATCGCCCCGCCGATGCCCGGCCCCGCCCCCGTCACCACCGCCACCCGACCCGCCAGTTTGCCGACCGCTGCGTTCATGTGTCCAGACTAACCCACCCGCCCTGCGGCCGTCCGCACCCTCACAACGCCGCCAGCCGCTGCCGGCGGTCCTCGGCGATCAACGCCTCGATCAACGCGTCGAGCTGGCCCGACATCACCGCCTGCAGGTTGAAGCTCTGGCCCAGCCGGTGGTCCACCGCGAGGTTGTCCTTCCAGCGGTAGGTCCGCACCCGCTCGCTGCGGCCGCCCGTGCCGATCATGGCCGACCGCTTCTCGGCGTATTCCGCGTCCTTCTCGGCCCGCAGGCGTTCGTACACCCGTGCCCGCATCAGCTGCATCGCCTTCTGCCGGTTCTGCGCCTGGCTCTTGGACTCCTGCATCCGCACCTCGATCCCGGTGGGTTTGTGGATCATGTGGACGGCGGTGGCGACCTTGTTGACGTTCTGTCCGCCCGGGCCCTGGGCCGTCGTGACGTGGACCTCCAGGTCGCCGTCCGGGATCTGCACCTCGACGTCCTCGGGCTCGGGCAGCACGGCCACCGTCGCCGTCGAGGTGTGGACCCGGCCCTGGGTCTCCGTGGCCGGCACCCGCTTGACGCAGTGGACCCCGCCCTCGTAACCCAACCGCTGCCACACCCCCTCGCCCGCCACGGTCGCGGTCACGCCCCGCACCCCGCCCTGCTCGCCCCCGGAAGAATCGACCACGTCCAGCGACCAGCCGGACGCCTTGGCGTAGGTTGAATACGCCTCGAACAGCTCGCCCGCAAACAGCGCCGCCTCCGCCCCGCCCGTCCCGGCCCGCACCTCCAGCACGACCGACCCGACCGCCGCGTCGTCGGCCGTAACCAATTCCCCGCTGATCTGATCCAACAGCTCCGCCGCTTCACTTCGCAGCCCCGGCAGCTCCGCCGCGGCCAATTCCGCCAGCTCCGCGTCGCCCCGCCCCGCCGCCGCCTCGTCGACGATCGACTGCGCCTCGTCCGCCTCCGCGGCCAGCTTGCGATACCGCCGGTACCGCTCGACGAGGCCCGCCGTCGCCGCCCGCTTCACGCTCAGCCGCCGCACCCGCTCGTGGTCAACGAGCACGGCCGGGTCCTGCAGCTGCTTATCCAGCTCGTCATGCCGAGCGGCCAGCTCGTCGAGCTTGGCCAGCAGAGTGTCGGGGGCGTTCGTGTCAAGCGGGCTCATGCGTCGCGAATGCTAAAGCAATCGGCGAGCCCGGGGTTAAAGCGGCTACACTCGACACACCGCGTTCCGTATCGAAAGACGGACAATCAGAACGACAGCCGCGGACGATTAGCCGGTACGAATCGTCACACGCCGCGACGTCGGGACATCACCAAGCCCGAGGACAGAAGCAGCAACATGCCCACGCCGGGCTCCGGGATGACTTCGATCTCCAAGGAGTCAATCGTGAGCGAGACGTCCCCGCGGTTGATGAGCTGGATCTGCAAACCGGCCGAAGGATTAAGCGGTGAGAGGCCGCCGTCGAAAGACACCGGGCTGTTGCCGACGCTCTCGAAGTCTTCGATCGTCGCCTGGGTGCTCGTTCCGCCAACGCCATCGACAACGAAATCCACGGTGAGCGGGAGCGTGGCCGGTGCGTTGAAGAAAGCGTTGCCGGCACCGTCGGCGGTCCCGGCCGTGTTGCCCGCGGTGGCGCTGACCCTTGTGTTGGGCCCGAGGTATTCGATCTGTCCCCCAAAAAGCGGACTGGTCCCCGATCCATCGGTCACGACAAAAAGCAGGTCGTAACTTGTCGTTGAGCTAGAGGTGAAGGTCAGAACCCCGCTCACCTCGAACGCGTCGCTCGGCGCGAACACCAACGGATCGAGGATGGACTGGGTATCGGTGACGCCTGCGCCCAGAGATATGTTGGAGAAGGTTGTCGTGACCGCGGCGGATGGGTTCGGGGCCAGCAACAGCCAAGCGAAACACACCGCCGCCAAAAGCGCTCGCGTTAATGAGTTGAATCGTGTTTCCACCAAAGTTTTCTCCTCGGAGTTCGGTGCGTGGGCGATGGGAGCGAACCACTTCTCAAGAATACTGAAAATTTTGGACCACTGACACGACTTAATGTAAGTCGATCCGCCTACCGAAACAAGATGGTAATTACGGATGCCGCGGCAATACAAGGTATCGCCCCATGCCCGATCCGTTTCCGCGGAGGTCCGCCGTGGCCGCTTGTGTTTCGTGGCCTTTTGTTTACTCTTATAGCTTGCAAGGCCGGGCGACAAGCGGTGTCGTCCGTGTCTCGGTTCCCCCGCCCCCACGGAGACCCACACCATCGCCCGAGGACGATTCCGACCCCAGCCGCGGGACACCGGCAAGCGGCTACGCATCAACGATCAGATCCGCGTCTCGCCCGTCCGGCTGATCGACGACGAAGACAACCAGATCGGGGTGGTCGACA
>JBCCOP010000007.1:0-36259 GCA_039025315.1 Planctomycetota bacterium
CCGGCTCGACGGGCTGGACAAGCGGGTGTTCTGCGTCATCGGCGACGGCGAGTCGCGCGAAGGGCAGGTCTGGGAAGCCATCGACTTCATCCGCGACCACGGGCTCAAGGCGGTCTGCCCGATCTTCAACGCCAACGCCTTCGGCCAGACCGCCGAGGTCTCGCCGCAGCAGTCGGCCGACACGCTGGTCAAGAAGCTGGAAGCCGCCGGCTACCGGGTGCTGGACATCGACGGCCACCAGCCCGCGGCGATCGTCGAGGCGTTCTCCGCTCACGCGCAGTCGCAGCACGACCCCGAGGCGGTGCCGGTCGCGATCGTCGCCCGCACGGTCAAGGGCTGGGGCTCGCCGTCGCAGCAGGGCAACGGCCACCACGGCACCGCGCCGACCGGCGAGGCGCTCGACGCCGTGCTCGAAGAGCTCTCGGTCACCGAACGTGGCATCGGCGCCGCGGCCGACACCCCGCTGAAGCTGCCGCTGCTGCCGGGCGAGAAGCCCGAGGCCACGCCGGCGTCCGCGGCCCCGTCGTTCGATGAGGCGTTGAAGCAGTTCGGCATGGAGGGCGTGCTGGAGAAGGGCAAGCTGGCGACCCGCAAGGCGTACGGCGTCGCGCTGCGGGCCGCGGGCCACGCTCGGCCGAACCTTGTCGCACTCGACGCCGAGGTCAGCAACTCGACCGGGGCCGACGCGTTCAAGAAAGACGACGCATTGGCCGAGCGTTTCGTCGAGTGCAAGATCGCCGAGCAGAATATGCTCAGCGTGGCGCTGGGGCTCTCGGCCGGGGGCAAGACGCCGTTCGTCTCGAGCTTCGGCAAGTTCCTGGTGCGGGCGTACGACCAGCTGGAGATGGCCGTGCTGTCGGGCAAGCCGTTCAAGCTGGTGGGCAGCCACGCCGGGGCGACGCTCGGGGCCGACGGCCCGTCGCAGATGGCGCTCTGCGACGTCGCGTTCATGCGGACCTTCAGCACAATGCGGACCCACGCCGGGCACCCGGGCATGGTGGTGCTTACGCCGTCGGACGCCTACGCCTGCTACGCGTTGGTGCAGCAGATGGCCGAGTACGAGGGCTTCGCCTACCTGCGGACGCTGCGGCCCGACACCGAGTTCCTCTACGGCCCGGAAGACGAGTTCGTCCTCGGCGGCCACCAGGTCCTGATGGAAGGCCGCGACCTGCTGATCCTCGCCAGCGGGTACATGGTCCACGAGGCCAACCGGGCGCTGGAGCAGCTCGACGAGAACGGCATCGACGCGACGCTGGTCGACCTCTACAGCCTGCCGTTCGACGACGAGGCGATCGCCGACTTGGCGAACGAGAACAACGGCATGGTGCTGACGCTGGAGGACAACTACGGCGGCGCGATGGGCTCGGCCGTCGCCGAGGCGCTGGCCGCGACGGGCGACGGGTTCACGGTGCAGCCGATGCACGTGCGTCACCTGCCCAAGTCCGGCCAGTCGCCCGAAGAGCTGCTGCGGTACTGCAACCTCTCGGCCGACCACATCGTCCAGCAGGCGATGAGCATGCTCGAGCTCTCGGCGACCTGACCCGCCATGATCGGTAAGCTGACCCGTGCCTTGCGTGACACGCTGCACGCCCTGCGCCAGGTTCCGCGGCTGACGGACCGTTTCGATGCGCTGCAGCGCGAGGTGTCGGCCTTGCGCGAGCCGGTCGAGTCGATCCGGGTCCACACGTGGCACGCCAAGGAGGCCGCGCTGATCGCCGCCCGCGACGGGGTGCTGGCCGCGTCCCCGCGCTACGCCGACCCGCGCAGCCTCGTCCGCGCCTCGGCCCAGGCGTACAGCCAGAACGCCGAGGACGGGATGATCGCCGAGGTGTTCCGCCGTATCGGGACCACGGATCGCGTTTTCCTCGAGGTCGGCGTCGGCGACGGGCGGCAGAACAACACCCGGCTGCTGCTGGAGACCGGCTGGCGGGGCGTGTGGGTCGAGAGCGACCCGGCGGCGTGCGCGGCGATCCGCGGCGGCTTCGGCCAAGCTCTCGGTGAGGGTCGGCTCCGCCTGATCGAAACCCCGGCTACCCGCGAGAACGCCCCCGAGCTCGTCGCGGCGCTCGGCACCGACGCGCCGATCGACTTCCTGTCGGTCGACATCGACCGCAACACCGGGCACGTGTGGCAGGCGCTCGGCGAGGCCGGGCTGGCCTGCCGGGTGGCGTGCGTCGAGTACAACGCCTCGATCCCGCCGAGCGTGGAGTGGCAGGTGCCGTACGACCCCGACGCGGTGTGGGACGGGGCAACGCACCGCTTCGGGGCCGGGCTCAAGGCGCTCGAACGCCTCGGCCGGGCGCAGGGCCTGTCGCTGGTCGGATGCGACTACCTGGGCAACAACGCCTTCTTCGTTGCCGATGGTTTGTTGGGCGACCACTTCCTGCCGCCGTTCACCGCCGAGCACCACTACGAGCCGCCGCGGTACACGCTGTTGTCGCACCGCGGCCACCCCCCGGAACGCCCCCCGGAAGCCCGCCGCAGTTGAGCAGTTGAGCGGTTGAGCTACATTCTGCGGGGCCGCCCCGCTTTTGCCCAGGGACCTGTCCGTATGTCGATCCGTTTCGCGCTGCACCACCGCACGCACTACCGCTACGACCGTCCCGTCGAGCTCGGGCCGCAGGTGGTTCGGCTGCGGCCCGCGCCGCACTGCCGGACGCCCGTGCCGTCGTACGCGATGAAGGTCGCGGTCGGGGCGGGCGACGAGCGGCCGTTCGTCAACTGGCAGCAGGACCCGCAGAGCAACCACCTCGCCCGGTTGGTGTTCCCGAAGCCGGTGACCGAGTTCGGCGTCACGGTCGACCTCGTGGCGGACCTCACGTCGATCAACCCGTTCGACTTTTTTCTCGAAAAGTACGCCGAGCGGTTCCCGTTTACCTACGACGCGGCGTTGGCGAAGGAGCTGCGGCCGTACCTGGAGACGCTGGACGCGCCGGACTGCGGCGAGCGGTTCGAGGCGTTGCTGGGGTCGATCAACCGGGCCGAGCGGGCGACGATCGATTTCCTGGTGGACGTGAACCAACTCGTCGAGCGGACGCTGAACTACTCGCTGCGTTTCGACCCGGGGATACACACGCCCGAAGAGACGCTGACGCGGGGCGTCGGGTCTTGCCGTGATTTCGCGTGGCTGCTGGTGCAGCTGCTGCGGCGCAGCGGGCTGGCGGCGCGGTTCGTGTCGGGGTACTCGGTGCAGCTGGTGGCGGACGTCATGCCGCTGGAAGAGGGCGCGGCGGCGGGGGTGGCGGAGGACGTCACGGACCTGCACGCGTGGGCGGAGGTCTACCTTCCGGGGGCGGGGTGGGTCGGTTTAGACGCGACGAGCGGGATGCTGTGCGGCGAGGGGCACCTGCCGCTGGCGTGCTCGCCGTCGCCCGGCAGCGCGGCACCGATCACCGGGACGCTCGGGCCGTGCGAGGTCGAGTTTGAGTACGACATGTCGGTGACGCGGGTGCACGAGGACCCGCGGGTGACGAAGCCGTACACCGAGGCGCAGTGGTCGGCGATCGACACTTTGGGACACGCGGTCGATGAACGACTCGATTCCGGGGGGGTGCGGTTGACGATGGGGGGCGAGCCGACGTTCGTGTCGATCGACGACCAGGAGGGCGCGACGTGGAACACCGCCGCGGTCGGCGGTGGCAAGCGGAAGTTCGCCGATGCGCTGGTGCAGCGGCTCCGCCGGCGGTTCGCGCCGGGGAGCCTGCTGCACGTGGGCCAGGGCAAGTGGTACCCGGGCGAGCCGCTGCCGCGGTGGGCGTTGGGGCTGTACTGGCGGCCCGACGGGCAGCCGCTGTGGCGTGACGATTCGTTAATCGCCGACGAATCGCGGGACGACGGCCTCGGGCCCGACGACGCCGAGCGTTTCCTGCGTACGCTGACCGATCGGCTCGACGTGTCGGGCGAGTACATCCGGCCGGTGTACGAAGACGCCGAGCACTACGAGCGGGTCCGCGCGCGGCTGCCGGTCAATGTCACGGCCGAGGACAACAAGCTCGACAGCGTCGAGGACTCGGTGCGGTTGAAACACGTGTTCGAGCGGGGGCTCGACACGCCGACGGGCTACGTGCTGCCGCTGACGCGGGTGCGGGGCAAGGGCGGGCCGGCGTGGCAGAGCGGGATGTGGATGGTGCAGTCGGACGGCTCGACGCGACCCGAGACGCAGCCCAAAGGTTCTTCCGGGGGGCGGTTGAAGCTCATTCCGGGGGACTCACCGGTCGGGTTGCGGCTGCCGCTGGAGTCGCTGCCGTGGGTCGAGGACGAGGACTACCCGCACCAGGTCGAAGCCGACCCGACGCACGCGGCCGAGCAGCCGCTGCCCTCGCCCGATCACTTCACGCACGGTGGGCAGAGGCGGGCGGCGCGGAGTGAAGAGGCGCGGGTCGCGGGCGACGTGCAACACGTAAACGAACAAATCGCGATCGCTCCACCGACTAACTCGGCCGACCAGGTTCCGGGGGTAGGGCAGTCGGCCAAGTGGGTGATCCGGGCGGCGATGGCGGTCGAGCCGCGGGGCGGCCGGCTGTACGTGTTCATGCCGCCGACGCGCCGGTTGGAGGACTACCTTGAGTTGTTGTCGGCGGTGGAAGACACCGCGGCGGCGTTGGGCACGCCGGTGGTGATCGAGGGCTACACCCCGCCGACCGACCCACGCGTGGTGAACCTGAAGGTGACGCCCGACCCCGGCGTGATCGAGGTCAACATCCAGCCGACGGCCAACTGGCAAGAACTGTCCGACGTGACGACCGCGTTGTACGAGGAGGCGCGGCAGTGCCGGCTGGGCACGGAGAAGTTTCAGCTCGACGGCCGACACACCGGCACGGGCGGGGGCAACCACGTCGTGGTCGGCGCGGCCAAGCCGCTGGATTCGCCGTTCCTCCGTCGGCCGGACCTATTGGCGAGCCTGCTGTCGCACTGGCACAACCACCCGTCGCTGAGCTACCTGTTCAGCGGGATGTTCATCGGCCCGACGAGCCAGGCCCCGCGGGTCGACGAGGGCCGGGCCGACGCGACCTACGAGCTGGAGATCGCGCTGCGGCAACTGCCCCAGCGCGGCGAGGCGGGCGTGCCGCCGTGGCTGGTCGACCGGGTGTTCCGCCACCTGCTCACCGACCTCACCGGCAACACGCACCGGGCCGAGGTGTGCATCGACAAGCTCTACTCGCCCGACTCGGCCACGGGCCGATTGGGGCTGGTCGAGTTCCGGGGGTTCGAGATGCCGCCGCACCCGCGGATGGCGTTGACGCAGGCGTTGCTGCTGCGGGCGTTGATCGCGCGGTTCTGGGAGACGCCCGGTAAGCACCACCTGATCCGCTGGGGCACGTCGCTGCACGACCGGTTCTTGCTGCCGCACTTCGTCGAGGAAGATTTCCGTGACGTACTCGAAGACTTACAGGAGCAAGGCTTCGCGTTCGACCCGGCGTGGTACGACGCGTTCTTCGAGTTCCGCTTCCCCCGCCATGGCACGCACGCCGTCGATGGCGTCACGATCGAGCTCCGCCAGGCGATCGAGCCCTGGCTCACCCTCGGCGAGGAGGCGACCGGCCAGGGCACGGCCCGCTACGTCGACTCGTCGCTCGAACGCATGCAGGTGAAAGTCACCGGGCTCGTCGGCACCCCCGGAAGTTTTCATCGTCACGCCGTGGCGGTGAACGGGGTGGAGCTGCCGCTGACCCCAACGGGCCGGCAGGGCGAGTTCGTGGCGGGGCTGCGGTACCGGGCGTGGCAGCCGCCGAGCTGTCTGCACCCGACGATCCCGGTGCACGCGCCGCTGACGTTCGACCTGATCGACACGTGGGCGGGCCGGTCGGTGGGGGGGTGCGTGTACCACGTGGTGCACCCCGGGGGCCGGAGCTACGAGACGTTCCCGGTCAACGCGCTGGAGGCCGAGGCCCGGCGGGTCGGGCGGTTCTTCCGCCACGGGCACACCCCCGGAAGCATGGTGCCGCGGCGGGTGGGGCGGAGTGAGGAGATGCCGGTGACGTTGGATTTGAGACGGATATCCACCACCAAGGCGCCTTGATCGTTCTCGTTCTCGTGGCTCGTACTCGTAATCCCGACGGTGACCGACTTACCCCCATGTCCAACGCCTTCGACCACGAACGCCTCGACGTCTACCACGTGTCGATCGAGTTCGTGGCGTGGGCCAACCGGATGGTGGCTGACCTGAGTGGCACGCACCGCCACGCCCGCGACCAGCTGCTGCGCTCGTCCCAGTCGATCCCGCTGAACATCGCCGAGGGCAACGGCAAACGCGGCGGGGCGGACCGGAAACGGTTCTTCGAGATCGCCCGCGGCTCGGCAATGGAGGCCGCGGCGACGCTCGACGTCTTGGTGGCGATCGGGGCGATCGATCCGGCCGAGTTGATGGCGGGGAAAGGTATGCTCTTGCGGGTCGTGGGGATGCTGGTGCGGTTGGCTCCGCCGGACGGTCGATAGTGCTTGGGGAGTGGCCTTTAGTTATCGGGATTACGAGTACGAGCCACGAGAACGAGAACGATCGGGCTTGGATTGATGGTTAGTTGGTCATGACCGCCCTCGACACCCCCACCCTCACCTCGTCTTACGGCGAACCCGACGGCGTACACGACGAGATGAAGTCGGGCGACGGATCGGTGCGCGGGGTGTGGCGGGAGCTGGCCGAGCGGATGGATCGGCTCGGTGACGCGGGCCTGAGCCGGCGGTGGGCGCAGGGTCAGCGGATGATCTCGGACAACGGGGTGACGTACAACGTGTACGGCGACCCGCGGGGGACCGATCGGCCGTGGCAGCTCGACCCGGTGCCGCTGGTGCTGGGGGCCGAGGAGTGGCGGGGGATCGAGGCGGGGCTGGTGCAGCGGGCGCGGCTGCTCAACGCGGTGTGCGCGGACCTCTACGGGCCGCAGACGCTGCTGCACGAAGACCGGCTGCCGGCCGAGCTGATCCTGGGGCACCCGGGTTTTCTTCGGCCGTGCCGGCACCTGCCGGTGCGGGACGGGCGGTACCTGACGTTCTACGCGGCGGACCTGGCGCGGTCGCCGGACGGGCGGTGGTGGGTGCTCAGCGACCGGGCGCAGGCGCCGTCGGGCGCGGGCTACGCGCTGGAGAACCGCTTGGTCGTGTCACGATCACTTCCGGGGGTGTTCCGCGATTGTCGGGTGCAGCGGCACGCGCAGTTCTTCGCGCAGTGGCGGCAGACGCTGCGGGCGATGTCGCCGCGGGTGGGCGAGAACCCGCGGATCGTGCTGCTCACGCCGGGGCCGTACAACGAGACGTACTTCGAGCACGCTTACCTCGCGCGGTACCTCGGGTTCAACTTGGTGCAGGGCGACGACCTGACGGTGC
This sequence comes from Planctomycetota bacterium, assembly GCA_039025315.1. GTDB lineage: Bacteria > Planctomycetota > Phycisphaerae > Phycisphaerales > Phycisphaeraceae > Algisphaera. The sequence continues at coordinate 7,321 of JBCCOP010000007.1, forward strand.
GGGACAACAAGGTGTTTCTGCGGACGCTGGGCGGGCTGCGGCGGGTGGACGTGGTGGTGCGTCGGTTGGACGACGGGTTCTGCGACCCGCTGGAGCTGCGGGGCGAGTCGCGGATCGGAGTGCCGGGGCTGGTGCAGGCGGCGTGGGCGGGGAACGTGGCGATCGCCAACGCGCTGGGCACGGGCGTGCTGGAGACGCCGGGGCTGATGCCGTTTTATCCGGGGCTGTGCCGGCACCTGCTGGGCGAGGAGGAGAAGCTCTCGGGCATCGCGACGTGGTGGTGCGGCCAGCCGAAGGAGCGGGACTACGTCATCGAGCACCTGCCCGAGCTGGTGATCAAGCCGGCTTATCCGGGGGCGCCGGCGACGGGGCTGGGCGGGGTGCACATCGACGCAATCTTCGGCGACACGCTGAGCGCGGCGCAGCGCGACGAGATCGCCGGGCTGATCCGGCAGCGGCCCGAGGCGTTCGCGGCGCAGGAGTCGGTCAACATCTCGACCGCGCCGGTGTGGCACGGCGGCCGGTTGGTGCCGCGGCACGTGATGCTGCGGGCGTACGTCGCGGCGACCGACGACGGCGAGGGGTACGCCGTGATGCCCGGCGGCTTGACGCGGGTCTCGCGGTCGGCCGATTCGCGAGTCACCTCGATGCAGCGCGGCGGCGGCAGCAAGGACACCTGGGTCATCTCCAACACGCCGGTGTCGGACTTCACGCTGCTCGCGGCGGGCGACGGCTCACCGGCGGCCACGGCGGTGGCGCACGACAGCTTCGACCTGCCCTCGCGGGTCGCGGACAACCTCTACTGGCTCGGCCGGTACACCGAGCGGGGCGACGGCCTGGCCCGGCTGCTGCGGGCGATCGCCGCCCGCCTCGCCGACGCCGAGGGCAGCGACGCCGGCCCCGAGCTGCCGGCCCTGTTCGAAACCCTCGACGTCGTCACCCTCGACGCCGAGGCGAAGAAGAAGCGGGATAAAAGCGAAGAATCGTTGCCGCCGGCCGAGGCCCGCGTCCGCGCCGCGATGTCGGACCCGGCCGTCGCCTTCGGCCTCGCGCCGACCCTCGAGAACGCCCGCCGGCTTGCCTCCGTGGCCCGCGACCGCGTGTCGCTGGATATCTGGCGCATCCTCAGCCAGCTCGGCCGCGACCACGGGCCGCCCGACGACGACCTCGGCGACGCGATCGAACGCCTCGACCGCGTCGTCACCGCCCTCGCCGCGTTCACCGGGCTCGGCACCGAGTCGATGCTGCGCAACCAGGAGTGGCGGTTCCTCGACATGGGCCGACGCCTCGAACGCGTCGCGCAGGGTGTCGCTTTCCTCCGCGCCCTGGTCGTGCAGCCCCGGCCCAACGAGGGCCTGGTCCTCGAGGGCTTGCTGGAGGTGATGGCCAGCGCGATGAGCTACCGCCAGCGTTACCTGGCCGTGCCCGCGGCGTCGCCGACGCTGGACATGCTCCTGCTGGACGAGACCAACCCGCGGTCGGTGGCGTACCAGCTCGTGCAGCTGGACGAACACCTCGAAAAACTGCCCCGGCCCGGGCTGCCCGACGGCCGGCGGGGCGAGGACCAGCGGCTGCTGCTGGACATGCTCACCACGCTACGGCTGGCCGACGCCGCCCGCCTCGCCGCGGCCGACGAGGGCGAGGCCCGCGACGCGCTCTCTTACCTGCTGATGAACCTCGGCTCGCAAGTGCCGGCCCTGTCCGACGCGATCGCCCGGCAGTTCCTCAGCCACAACGCCCCGTCCACCCCGCTCGGCGGCATGCTCGTTCCGCCGGCGTTGATCGACCGGCCGGCCGAAGACGACGCGGCCCCCGCCGACGAAGGCGACACCGCCTGATGCGCTACCGCGTGACCCACCAGACCGACTACACCTACGCCGCGCCGGTCAGCGTCGGCCACAACCTCGCGTTCCTCCGGCCGCGCGACCTGGCCGGCCAACGCTGCCTCGGCAACCTCATCGATTTCGACCCCGTCCCCGCCATCACCAACACCCGCACCGACTACTTCGGCAACCACGCCACGCTCTTCACCGTGCAGGAAGCGCACCGCCACATGAGCGTCGTCGCGGTCAGTGAGGTCGAGGTCGACCGCGCCGCCCCGATGCTGCCCGGCACCAGCATGCCGTGGGAACAAGTCTTCGACGGCCTGCGCCGCGACCGCAGCCCCGCCGGCCTCGACGCGCTGCAGTTCGCCTTCGACTCGCCTCTCGCCGCGGCGCAGCCCATGCTGACCGACTACGCCCGAGTGTCGTTCCCGCCCGGCCGGCCGATCCTCGACGCGGTGTACGACCTCACCCACCGCGTCTTCACCGACTTCGCCTACGACCCGACCACGACCACGGTCTCCACGCCGATCGACACCGTCTTCGCGCAGCGGTCCGGCGTGTGCCAGGACTTCTCGCACGTCCAGATCGCCATGCTCCGCGGCCTCGGGCTGGCGGCCCGCTACGTCTCGGGCTACCTGCGGACGTTCCGCGACCGCCGCGACCCGAAGCTCGTCGGGGCCGACGCGTCGCACGCCTGGCTCGCGGTGTACGACGGGGCCGGGGGTTGGACCGGCTTCGACCCGACCAACGACCAGGTGCCCGGCGAGCACCACGTGACCGCCGCTTGGGGCCGCGACTACGGCGACGTCAGCCCCGTCCGCGGCGTGATCGTCGGCGGCGGCCGGCAGCAGATCGACGTCAAGGTCGACGTCCGGCCGGTTTGATCCACCAATCCTTACCCCCGGTCTCGCCCCGTGACGTCACGGTTGGTCAAGCGGCCAGCATCGAAACCCCGCGTTGCACCACCGCGGCCAGCGCCGCGTCGATATCCCCCTCCGCTAACCGATCCGTCAGCTCCCGGCACAACGTCTCGACGCCGGTGGGCCCGAGCCGCTCGAGCGTCGACGCGTCGGCCAAGACGACGGCCCGCCGCTCGTATACCGAGACGAAAAACAACAGCACCCGCGCCCGCTCGTCCGTCGCCGGGTTAGACCGCGTCACGAGCTCGCGCGCCAGCGCCGCGTCTGCGGCCCGTTCGACGCAGGCGTGTATTTCCCGCCGTGGGATAAACGGCCGACGTATCGCGGGCACGTAAGACGCGGCCACCGCGCCGCCGACAAACCCCGCGATCAGTGCACCGGCCATCGCCAGGAACTTGCCGCCCTCGGTGACCCCCGCCCACGAGCCCGGCCCCGCGTCCGCCGCGTCCGGCAACGCGAACCACACCCAGGCCGCCAACCCCAAACCCAGCCACAACCCCACGATGTCTTCGGCCCGGTCGTAACGCCCCGACGCCTCGGCCACCTCGGCCGCGAAGCCCACGCCGGTCTGTTGCGTCGCCCGGTCCAACGCCGACGCGACGCGCTGATTCGGTTCATCGGTTCCGTCGAGTTTGTTCATGTTTACCAACCCCCGCTCGCTCCGCCGCCGCCGCCGAAACTCCCGCCGAGGCTTCCGCCGCCCGTGCCTCCGCCGATCGACCAGCCGCCCGAGCTGGGCTTGCGCGTCGCGGAAAGCAGCATTGCCCCTAACGCTCCGAATATGACGCCCCAAAACACCCAGGCCCAGCCGTGCCGCCCCCGTCGCAAAAGCGACACCGTGGTGAACACGGACAAGCCCACCGCCACCGCCGACCAGAACCACGCGCGCCGCGACACGCCGTAGCGGGGCAGCGGCTGCGTGCGCACCACCATGTCGATGCCGCCGACCCCGCCCGCTACGCCGGCCGCGTAGTCGCCGCCGCGGAAAGACGGCAACACGAATTGGTCGATCACGTCCCGCATCTGACGGTCGTAACCCCCGGCACCCCCGGAAAACTCGCGGCCCAGTTCGATCCGGGTCTGCCGATCGCGTAACGCCACCACGAACAACACGCCTCGCCGCCACTCGTGCCCACGCACCAGCGGGTGTTCCTGACCCCACCGCTCGAATACGGCCCGGGCGAAGGTCTCGATGCTCGCGTCGCCGTCTCCGTACGCCGACAGCCGTTCGACGCTGAGCACGAACACGGGCACGCCCGTGTCGGCCAGTAGTTGTTCACACCGCTGGTTGACCTGCCGCAATTCCCCCGGCGTGAGCAGCCCGGCGAGGTCGCGGACAAACTCGCCGTCGGCCGGCCGCTGCACCGCCGACGGCTGCGCGGCGACCGACGCGCCCAGCAGCAGCAACCCGAGACCCGGCACCAACCACACCCGACGCGGCATTCCGAGATTATCGGGTATCGCCGGCCGGGAGACTCACTTGAACCGGGCGCTCAGCCAGCCCGAGATCGCGGTGTCGTACGCCGCGGTGCGGGTGAAGGCGGCGGCGGCGAGCTGTTGACGCAGGGCCAGCGTCGTCGCGCCGTCGTGCTCGTCCAGGCAGTTCGAGATCGGGTCGTACTGCTTCGGGTCGGTGGCGACGGCGACGTAGCGGTGGTTCTTCGCGGCCGAGCGCACCATCGACGGCCCGCCGATGTCGATCTGCTCGATCGCGTCCTCGGTCGAGACGTCGGGGTCTTGCGTGGTGCGCTCGAAGGGGTAGAGGTTGACGACGACCAGGTCGATCGGCGTGATGCCGTGCGCGGCGAGGGCCGCGGCGTGGTCGGTCTTGTCGCGCAGCGCGAGGAGCCCGCCGTGGACCTTGGGGTGCAGGGTCTTGACCCGGCCGTCCATCATCTCGGGGAAGCCGGTGACGTCTTCGATACCCGTGACCGGCAGCCCGGCGTCGGCCAGGGCGCGGGCGGTGCCGCCGGTGGAGACAAGGGTGACGCCCAGTTCGTGGAGCCGGCGGGCGAAGGGCACGAGGTCGGTCTTGTCGGAGACCGACAGCAGGGCGGTCTGGAGGCGGATGCGATCGGACATAACGGGCGAATAAGATGCGTCCCGGAATCACACCGCGCCAAGCCGCGGCAACTTCCGGGGGAGGGGGGGTTAGTTGGGGTCGACGCGGAGCATGAGGCCGTCCTCGCCGATCAGGACCAGCCCGCCGTCGGGCAGCGGGACGCCGGCGGCGAGGTCTTTGAGCGGCACGGCCTGGCGGGTGCGGCCGTCCGCGGGGTCGAGGGCGAGCAGCTGGTTGTCGCCGACGGCGACGAGCCGGGCCCCGTCGAGCGAAAGCGGGCGGGGCTCGTCGTCGCGTTGCCAGCGGACCTGGCCGGTGTTGGCGTCGATTGCGGTGAGCCCGACGCCGGGCTCGATGAGGTAGGCGATCTCGCTGAGGACCACGGGCGGCGCGGTGAGCGGCACCTCGGAGCGGTAGGCGGGCCAGTTGAACTCGCCGGTGTTGGACGCCAGGGCGTAGAGCGACTGGTCCTCGCTGGCGACGATGATCTGGGTGCGGTCGCGGCGGGGCGTGGCGGTGATCGGGCCGTAAGCCCGGCCGCGCCAGCGCAGGTCGCCGCTGCTGGCTTTGAGGACCGCGTAGTTGCCGCCGAGGTCGGCGACGAAGACCTGGTCGCCGTCGAGGATCGGGGTCGCCGTGATCGGGCGCTCCAGGGCGTAGGACCATGCCCGCAGCCGCTGCGTCGGGTCGTAGGCGATCGCGACGCCGTCGAACGAGCCGTAGACCACCCGGCCCTCGGCCAGGCAGGGGTCGGTCGCGACGTAGCCCGGCAGATCGCTGATGCCAACGACCCGTCCGTTTCGGCGCTGCAGCGCGAACAGCCGGGTGTTGGAGGTCACGTAGATGTTGTCGTCGTCGCCGACCGGGGCGAAGAGCTCTTCGAGCGGGTCGCCGACGACGGACTTCCACGCCAGCACGCCGTCGTCGAGGCGGATCGCCGAGACGATGTTGCCGGGCCGCTCGACGACGACCAGCAGGTCGCCCAGCGGCGCGGCGGCGTAGACCGATTGCCCCCGCCCGAGCGTGAGGCCGCGGACCCAGCGGGTCGAGAGGTCGAACTCCTGGGCGTGGCCCGGCTCCAGCGGCAGCCCGGTGTTGAACCCGACGCGGTTGTCGGCGGTCCGGTTGCTACGGTCCGCGGCGCACCCCGCCGTGGTCGCCGCCAGCAGGACGACAACGCTCGGCACAAGCAGACCGAGGCGTGATTTCATGGCAAAGCTCCGGGTCATCGGGGAGGGGCTGAATCCGGGACCGGCTGAGCCGCGGACCGCCGGTGGTGAAAGTCTCTGATCGCGGGCAGTATCGAACGCAGCCCGCTCGCGGTCAAGCTTTACCGTCTCGTCACCCCGAGCACCCGAGCGGCATACCGATGACTTCGGGCGGGATGAATCCAACTCATTAAACCGAGCGAATTCGAGGGTGGGGATTCACAAACAGTCGCAGGAAAATTAGGGCGTCACGCAAAACGTCGCTGGATTATGGGGTCGTCTCGGCTATAGTCTTATCAATTAGATTTAATTATATAAATGATGGCTCTAGACCGCCCTCAATCCCGTATTTCCGCTCGGCGTCAGCCGCGGTTTCGGCCCGACGCCGCGTCGAAAGTTTGTTTTGGCAGCCCCGAACGCCGGCACGTTGCCGGAGCAAGGGGCTGTGGGTCCGGGCCGGCCGAGTCGGCCCGCGTAACGGAAGGAAGCGAGTATGTGTTGGCGAACATGGATCGGTGGGCTGTCGGCCGTCGCGGCGGCGTCTTGTGTGGGGGTGGGGCCGGCGTCGGCCGGGTCGGTGGCCGTGCTGGGCGGCCAGACCAGCGTGCTGCTGGACACCGCGACGCTCGCCGGCGCGGCGAGCCTGAACCTCTCTGGGGTGTCGGACGACGTGATCGTGCCGGGTGAGTTGGGCAGCGGCTCGGTCGCGTTCGGGATCAATTCCCGCACCGACACGCCGGCGACGACGTTCGCCTACGACCCGGCGGACTTCCTCGGCACGTTCAGTGGGGCCATCGAGCACACGGGCTCGGTGTTCTTCAACGACGACGCCGTCGAGGTCGGCGACTTTACGATCGGGTTCGACGCGGCCCGCGCCGGCGGCGACGCGAGCGGGTTTTTCGTTGAGAGCACGACGGGGATCGCCGCGGTGCTGTTCGACATCGCGGCACCGTCGCTACTCGAAGCCGGTACAGAGTCTCTGGTGATCGAGGCCGACCTGCTGGTCTCGGCCGAGTTCGGCGCGTTCCTGTTCGACAACGGGCTGTCGGCGAGCAACCTCACCGGCGCCGACGTCGGCGACGCGCGGGTGTCGGCGTCGACCATCCCCTCGCCTTCGGCGGTGGCCGGCGGGCTGGTGGGACTGGCCCTGCTTGCGTCGCGGCGACGCCGGGCGGAGATCGCGGGAATCGCAGAAGGCTGAGCCGGCCCCCTTGCGAGACCGACTTGACCCGAGCCGGCGCGGCACCCCGCGTCGGCTTTTTCTTTGGCGCGGGCCTATATTCCGTTTAAGCGGTTAAACGTGCACACAGCCGGACCAATCCCGGCTTGTTGCGGAGCGTCGGCGTGAAGCTGGGAAACCAACAACTACGCATCATGGAGCAGCTCTGGGCCGCGGGCCCGCTGTCGGCCCGCGACCTGACGGACCGGCTGGCCGCCGACGGCAAGGGCGGGCCGATGGCGCACAGCACGGTGCAGACGCAGCTGCGGGCGCTGCTGAACAAGGGGGCGGTGGCGTACGACCGGCGGGGCCGGGCGTTCGAGTTCCGGGCGTTGGTCGGGGGCGGTCAGACGCGGCGGGAGGCGACGCGGCGCTTCGCCGAGCGGTTCCACAACGGCTCGACCCGGGCGATGATCTGCGACCTGATTGCCTCCGAGCGGCTCAGCGGCGACGACCTGAGCGAGATCCGTCGGCTGATCGACCGCCACGACAAGGCCGGTGAATCCACCGATGCGGCGGCAGGCGAATAGAGCGACATGATGAGTGCGCTGGCCGGGCTGGTGATGGTGTTCGGGGCCAACCTGTTGTGGCCTGCCGTGGTGGCGCTGCTGCTGGGGCGGGCGGCGGAGGGGTGGTTGTGCCGCGGCAGCGTCGCGGCGGCGAGCCGGACGCAGCGGGTCACGATGGCGTTGGCGTTGGCGGCACCGCTCGCGACGTTGGCGGCGGTGACGTTCGCCGGCGGCTCGGCGTGGTACGTCCGGCTGCCCGAGCCGGGCGTTGCGGTGTCCCCGGGAGGGTGGACACCGACCGCGGCGGGCTGGGTGTACCTCGGGCTCGGCGTGGGGTACGGCGGGGGGGTCGTGCTGCTGACGGGACGCCTGCTCTACGGCCTGCGGAAGGCGGCCCGTTTGACGCGGGACGCGGCGGCGGCCGACCCCGCCTGCGTGCGGCGGGTCGGGTCGGCCGCGGCGCGGTTGGGCGTCACGCCGCCGCCGGTGCGGGTCTCGGGCCGGGTCGCCTCGCCGTGCGTGGTGGGGGTGCGTCGGCCGGTGCTGCTGCTGCCGCGGCACGACGCCGCGCCGCCGGCGGTATGGCCCGACGAGGTGCTGCTGCACGAGCTGGCGCACGTGCGGCGGCGGGACGGGTTGTGGTCGGTCGTGTCGTACCTGGTGCGGGCGTGGTTCTGGGTGGTCCCGCCGGCGTGGGCGCTACCGGGCCGGGTGGCGGCGACGGCGGAGCACGCCTGCGACGCAGTCGTGTGCGGGCATACGCGGGAACCGGGGCGTTACGCGGACCTGCTGCTGCGGTTTGCGATCGGTGAGCCGGGCCCGCAGCCGGCGGTGCTGAGCGTGTCGCACTTTCGGCGGGGCCGGTGTCTGTTGCGGGGCCGGGTGGAGCGGATCCTCGGGGGTGGGGCCGGTGACCCACCGGCGGCCGTGGGCCGGGAGGCGGTGTCGTTCGGGGTGTTGCTGCTGGTATACGCCGGGGCGGTCGGCGTGGTCCACGCGGCGAACGCGCAGGCGACCGCGGCGGCGGGCTTGGGGTTTTTGTGGTGCCTGCCGTGACCGGCGGAACCGACGCGGTTCAGGCCAGCGCCTTGCGTTTGTCGGCGATCGTCTCGATCAGGGCGGTGTGCGGGTCGGCAAACTTCGCGGTGCCTTCGGACATCAGCGTATCTTCGAGCTTCTGCATATCGACCTTAGCGGCCAGTTCGTCGAGGATCGTCTGAGCGGGCAGGGTGCGGGACGTCGGCTCGTAGACCCGGCCGATCTCGTCGAGCGCGGCGTTGGTTGCCGGCGGGTTGGTCTGGATGTCGGACCCGGCGAGGGCGTCGACGTAGAAGTCCTTCGGCAGGTCGGGGCTCTTCGTGCCGGTGGAGGCGAAGATCATCTCCTGATCGAGCTTGAGGTTCTTGTCGGCCCAGAACGCGGCGTTGTCGAGGCCGATCTGCTTGGCGTTGATGATGCCGACCTGACCCTGCAGTTCGTCGGAGAGTCCGGGCAGGTGCTTCTCGGTGTAGACGTCGACACGGGAGACGAAGATGGAGTAGACGCTCTTGAAGGTGTCGAGCTTCCCGTAGCGTTGCCGGCCGCGCCACACGGCGTCGCGGGCGGCCTCGTACTGGCGCTGGGTGAAGATCAGGGTGACGTTGAGCGTGATGCCGGCGGCGGCGAGGTCTTCGAGGGCGCCGAGGCCGGCCGCGGTCGCGGGCACCTTGATCATGCGGTTGTCGTGGCCGGCCGACCATTTTTTGCCGAGCTCGACGTACTTCGCCGACCGCTCGGCGACGGACAGCGGGTTGTCTTTCGCTTCAAGCAGCGGGTCGAGCTCGAAGCTGACCCAGCCGTCATTACAAGCCGAGGAAGACCAGACGTCGTGGAAGGCCTGCTGCGCGTCGCCGACGAGCTTGTCGGTCATGGCCCAGGCGATGGCCTGATCGTCGAGGCCGTCGTCGGAGAAGCGGTTGAGGTCGTCGTCGAACCGGCCGGAGGAGACGAGGTCGGCGATGATGCTGGGGTTGGACGTCGCGCCGGTGACGCCGGCGGCTTTGTTTTTGGCGATCTCGTCGGGGTCGACCGAGTCGAGCCAGACGCGGGTGCCGGAGTCGATGAGCGAGCGGAGGCCGGTGGTCATGGTCGTTTTCTCGGGCGGGGGTTAGCGGTATCACGTATCGGATACTACCCGCCGCGTGTCAACGGCGGGTAAATCACTGCCGGCCGACCGGGCAACTTCCGGGGTTAGTGGCGGTTCAGCCAGTCCAGAAACGTCTCGGCATCCGTCGCGGCGTCCAGCCGTCCGAGTTCACGGCCCCGGTCGTCGAGCACGAGCAGGGTCGGGATGGTGGCGACGCCGTAGCGTTGCGCGATCGACGCCTGCCGCGGCGTGGGCGCGGTGAGGTCGACCTCGACGGGGCGGAACCGCGCGTGGATCGCGTCGGCCACGTCGCGGCGGGAGAAGACGCTTTTTTCCATGGCCCGGCAGGGCGGGCACCAGTCGGCGGTGAACCGCACGAGACGGCGGGGTTGATCGGCGGCCGGGCCGGGCGTGTGGCCGACCGGCGTGAGCTCTGTCGTGGTTGCTTCCCAGGCTTGCCATTGCACCCGGTCGGAGGCCAGCAACCGCTGGGCGAGGTCGATCCCCAGGGCCAGCGCCAAGGCCAGGCCAACGAGGCCGACCCAACGCAAGACGACTCGTCGTTTGCCGGGTCCGCCGGGGGGCGGTGTTTCGGTATCGGCGTCGCGGCGTGGCACGACGGGACAACCGATCGGCGGGCCGTTTTATTTCGCGGTTGGCGTGTTCGGATCAGTGCGCCATCGGGAACCGGCGGCACAGCTCGACCACGTCGCCGCGGACGGCGTCGAGCGTCGCGGCGTCGCCCCGGCTGGTGAGCACGCGGTCGATCAGGTCCGCGACGACGGGCATGTCGGCCCCGCCGAGGCCGCGGGTGGTCAGGGCCGGCGTGCCGAGGCGGACGCCCGAGGTCTTGAACGGGCTGCGGGTCTCGTTGGGCACGGTGTTCATGTTGGCGATGATGCCGGCGGTCTCGAGCCAGGCCGCCGCGTCCTTGCCGGTGAGCTCGGCGTCGGTCGGGCGCAGATCGACCAGCAGCAGGTGGTTGTCCGTGCCCCCGGAAGCCAAGGCGTAACCCCGCTGGATGAGGGCGTCGGCAAGGGCCTTGGCGTTGGCGACGACCTGCTTGGCGTAAGCCTTGAACTCGGGCTTCAGGGCTTCGCCGAAGGCGACCGCCTTGGCGGCGACGACATGCATGAGCGGCCCGCCCTGGGTCCCGGGGAAGACGGCCTTGTTGAACCGCTTGGCCAGGTCCTCGTCGTCGGTCAGGATCAGCCCGCCGCGGGGGCCACGCAGCGTCTTGTGGGTCGTGGTGGTGACGATGTGGCAGTGCGGGAAGGGCGAGGGGTGCGCCCCGCCGGCGACCAGGCCGGCGATGTGGGCGATGTCGGCCCAGAGCAGGCAGCCGTGGCGGTCGGCGATCTCGCGGAACTTTGCGAAATCAATCTTCCGGGGGTACGCCGAGTAGCCGCACATGATGACCTTGGGTTGGTGCTCGGCGCAGACGGCCTCGACGGTGTCGAAGTCGATCGTGCCGTAGTCGTCGCGGGCCTCGTCGAGCACGAGGTCGTAGGTCACCGGGTTGAGCCACTTGCCCGAAATGTTGACCGGGCTGCCGTGGGTCAGGTGCCCGCCCTTGGACAGGTCGATCGCGGCGAAGGTGTCGCCCGGGTCGAAGAGCGCGAGCTGCACGGCGAGGTTGGCGTTGGCACCCGAGTGCGGCTGGACGTTGGCGAAGCCGCAGCCGAAGAGTTGTTTGGCCCGCTCGATGGCGAGGTCCTCGGCGGCGTCGTAGTGCTCGCAGCCCGAGTAGTACCGCCGGCCGGGGTAGCCCTCGGCGTACTTGTTGGTCAGACATGACCCCTGCACCGCCATCACCGCGGCGGAGGTGTGGTTCTCGCTGGCGATCATCTCCAGCGTGTCTTCTTGACGCTGCCGCTCGGCGGCGACGAGCCGAGCGATCTCGGGATCGACCGCGGCGATCGCGGCGTCGGGGGTGATTCCGGGGGCGGGGGCGGTTTCGAGCAGGGCGGCGTCGGGCGTCATGGGGCTTTCCGAAGAGTAAGAACGGCGATAAGAATTGATCCTATCGCTACGGGCGTAGCCGGGCAAAAAGCGTGGCCGCGGTCGGGCGTTTCAGTCGGTTTCGCCGCCCTCCGCCTCGGGCAGCACGGCGATCAAGTCCCGGCCGGCGAGCACCAGGTGGCGGTCCAGGACGCGGAGCGTCTGGAGGGTCTGGGCGTTGAAGCGTTCGGGCAGCGGCCCCCGGGCGACCGCGCGTCCGGTGTCGAGCTCGATCGCCACGACATCCAGCGGGGCGTTGACGGCGCTGCCGCGTCGGGTGACGGCGAACACGTGGTCTTGCCCCAGCACCGAAGCGACGACGCGGCGCGGCACGCCGGGCAACGCGTCGTGCCAGAGCGGATCGAGCCGCTCATCGAAGGCCGCGACGCCCTCGGGCCCGACGCCGATCAGCCGGTCGCGGTGGGGGGTCATCGGCGTGGCCGGGCCCGGCCGCCGTGGCGTCGGGTTCGCCCCGGTGTGCCGGGTTTGGCCGGTGTTGCGGTCGAGGGTGATCAGGTTCGCGCCGCCGTAGAGCACCAGCGCGGTTTCGGTTTCGAGCAGCTCGGGTGCCGGCGCGAACCCCTCGATCGGGCGCCGCCAGCGCAGCGTGCCGTCACGCCGGGCGAACCGCGCGGCGACGCCGCCGTGGATCGCGGTGAGGTCGCCGTCGCGGCCGACCGCCAGGCGGAGGATCGGGTCGGGCGTCTCGATCGGCGGGAAGCGGAGCCGGCCCGTGGCGAGGTCCAGCAGCATGAGCCGGCCGGCCTGGGCCTCGGTGCCGGGGGCCGCGAGCCCGGCGACGGCGGCGGCGTCGTCCGTCGGGACCGCGTGGCTCACCGTGTCCAGCGGCAGGGCGGTCTGCCACAGCACCGCGCCCGTCGCGCGGTCGAGCCCGAACGCCCGGCCCCGGTTGTCGATCACGGCGACCACCGACGCCCCGGCGATCACGCGGGGCGGCTGGTCGTCGCCGGCCCGCGGGTCCTCGGCCCGGCCGGCGCGGAGGTTGCCCCCGAAGTCCGCCTCGATCAGCTCGATGATCTGCCCCGCGTGGCTCCGCCGCGCCGCCGCGAGACCGCCGGGCCCGAGGTCTTCGAGCAGCGGCGGGGCCGAAGCCGGCGGCCACAACGCCTCGCCGGTGGCCGCGTCCAGCCCGTACAGAAGCCTCCGCCGTTCGGACCACAGCACGACCGTCTGCGGGCCGGCGTGGACCAGCCGCAGCCCGCCCACCGGCAGGGCCGCCTCCCAGCGGTTGGCCCGCGTCGTGAGGTCGAAGTACGCCACCCGCGGCTGACGCGACCGGGTGCGGTAGACGAACCCATCGGCGTGGTCCGGCGGCGAGTCGGTGTCGAGCGTCGGCAGCAAGACGCCGGCCAACCGGACCGCCTCGCCCCAGGGGGGGGTCAGCCGCGGCCGCGGCTCGCGGCCCTGCGGGCGGTCGCCTAGCTCCGCCAGCCAGGCCGACGGGTCGGTCGCGACGCCCCCGCGCAGCGGCCGCAGGTCGGGGTGGTCCCGCCGCACCTGTTCGAGCCAGCGCGACGCCGCGACGGGTCGGCCCGCGGCCTCGTGGTAGGCCGCCAACGACCCGGCGATCTCGGCCCGCAGCGGGTCGGCCTCGGCCAGGTGGAACGCCCGGCGGAACTGCGTCGCCGCGCCGCCACCCCCGAGGGTGTCGCCGCCTTCCGCCGCCGCCATCCGCCGCGCCGCCGCCAGGACGGCCCGGGGCGCGGCCTCGGCCAGCGGGTAGCGGCGGGCCAGGTCCATGAACGCCGACGTCGGCCGCGTCGTGTCCGCTTCCAGCGCGGCCAGCTCCTGCGCCGCCGCGCGGTCGAACGCGGCGTAGAACCCCCGGCCGTGGGCCGACACCAGGTCAAGCAGCCGCTGCCGCGCCGCCAGTTCGCCGCGGCGCATGGCCTCGGCCGACGCCTCGTCGTCGCCCGCCCTCCCCGCGCGGGCCGGCTCGGTCAGCACGGCCTGGTAGAAGCCCGCGGCCCGATCGGGCTCGCCCCGCGCGGCGTGGTGGTCGCCCCGCGCGAGGTTGTACGCCACCAGTTCGCCCGGCGTCTGCGTCGCCACCGCCAGCCGGTCGAACAGCCGTTCGATCACCGCCGGCTCGACCACGTCCCGCCGCTCGGCGATCGCCAGCAGCTCGCGGAACACCCGGTCGCGGTCCGCTCCCTGCTCGCCTTCACGCGGCCACCGGCCGATCGCCCGCAGCGCCCGGTCCACGCCCTCGGCCACCGCGTCGGGCTGCCCGGCGTTGACCGCCATCATCGCCAGGTTTAGCCCCGGCTCGGGCGACTCGGGTGCCGCCTCGGCCCGCCGACGCATCTCCGCCCGCGCGGTCGGCCAGTCCAGGTAGCCCGCCAGCTTCTGGCCCGACGCCACGACCCACCGGCCCCCGTCCGCCGTCAGCCGCCCCGACCACGGCAGCTCGGCGGAGTCCTCGACCCGGCCGGTCGCCAGATCCACGAGGTCCAGCCGCCGCAGCCCCGGCCGGTCGATCACCGCGTAGCCGCCCCACACCGCCGCGTGCGTCACCCCGCGGGGCGTGTCGCTGCCGGCGTCCCCGGCCGGCTCGATGTCCCACCGCGTCTCAAACGTCGCGCCGTCGAGTCGCCGCAGCTCCGGCGGGTCGAGCCGGTTGGCGGCGGCCCCGATCACCAGCAGGTCGCCCCGGTACGCCAGCACGCCGGTCGCGCCCCGCAGCGGCGAGTCGGCCCCGAACCGCCGCCGCACCACGCCCGTCTCCGGGTCCAGGACCAGCCCCTGGGTCGTGTCGATCCGCAGCGGCAGCACCAGCCCGCCGTCGCACAGCGTCGGGGCGGCGTCGGGCGACAGCGGCACCGCGCCCACGACCGGCCGGCCACGGTCGTCGACCGCCTCGTCGATCAGGACCCGGACCCACCGCACCCCGCCCGTGTCCGCGTCGATCGCCGCGGCCGCGCCGAGGTTGTCGCAGAAGTAGACCCGGTCCCCGACGAGCGTCATCGACGACAGCGCGGGCTGCACGTTGCGGCGGCGGCTCCCGGTCGTGCTCGCCAGGTGCCGCCGCCAACGCAGCGCGCCGGTGTCGGCCTCGACCGCCAGCAGGTAGGAGTCCTGGAAGCTCGACGCCTGGCTGCGGCGGACCATGACGATCACGGCGTCGCCGTACAGCGCCGGCGTGCCGTGGAACGCCGCCCGCTGCAGCGCCGGGTCCAGGTCGCCCGGCGTGACCGACCACCGCGCCGCGCCGCGGGCCGCGTCGAGCCGCACCAGCCGGGTCGGCTCGACGGTCAGGTTGCGGCGTCGGCCCTGCCAGGGCACGGCGTAGCCCAGCACCGCGAACGCGGCGTCGCCGCGGACCGCGACCCGCCGCGTGTCCCGCACCACCCGCCCGAAACCGAACTGCCGCGCCGCCGCCGACGTCACCACCGGGCCCGTCTCGGGGTACACCCACAGCCGCCGGCCCGAGACCGCGTCGAGCGCGACCACCCGCTGGTTGTCGTTGACCATCAGCCGGCCCCCCGCCAGCGTCGGACGCAGGTCGTCGCCCGCCCCCGACGGGTCGGCCGCCGTCTGCGGCTGGACCACCACGGCCTGCTGCTGCAACGCGCTGCGTTCGAGGGTGACCTGCCACAGCGGGCGGTCCAGGGGCGGGCGGGCATCGGCCCCGCCGCTGGGTGCCCGGTCGAGATCGGTCGTCAGGCGGGCGATGCCGCCCAGCGTGGAAGCCAGTGTCTGCCGCCGCGTCGCGTCGGCGATCGCCGCGAGGGAGGCGTCCACTGCCGCCGCGTCGCCCGCCAGCGCGGCGGCCCAGGCTTGCAGCTCGTGATACGTCTCGGCCCGGCTCGGCAGGTCCGGATGGTCGGCCACCTCGTCGAGCGCCCGCCGGGCCCCGGCGGGGTCCGCCCGCTCGGCGCGCAGGCCCGCGACCGCCAGCGCGGCGTCGAGGCCCGGGCCCGTCCACGGGTAGCGCTGCCGCACGGCCGACAGCGCCGGCTCGCGCCCCGACCCGGGGGTGGCCATCGCCACACCCAACGCCTGCGCCGCCGCGGCGTCGAACCGCCGGCGGTACGCCGAACGCAGCGCTTCGTCTTCGGCCAGCCGGCCCCGCACCCACCGCCGCGCGTCGCAGTACGAGCCGTCGCCCCGCCGCATCAGCTTGTCCGGGTACGTGTCGATGACCCGTTGCAGCCGCTGGGCCGCCTCGCCCGCCCGGCCCTGACGCAGCAGGTCGGCCGCCTCGTCGGCCAACTCCTGGGCCGCGGGCGAGTCTTCGATGTACACCGCCGGCCACGCCGACGGGGCGGCACACACCATCAGCACCGCGGCGGCGACCCACGCCGTTGAGGGGTAACGCATCACACCAGTTTAGAACGCCCGCCCCCGAAACCCAGGACCTAACCCGGAAACGAATCGGCCGACACGACGTGTTACGATCTCCCGTTCCGCCTCGCACCCCCGCCGACCTCGATAGTTGAAGCCATGACCGTCTCGCCCGCCCCCCAAACCGGCTCCACCACCCGTTCGTCCGCGCCCCACGTCGCCGTGGTAGGGGCCACCGGCGCGGTGGGTGAGGAGTTCCTGCGGGTGCTGCACCAGCGCGGGTTCCCGATGGACCGGCTGACGCTGCTGGCCAGCGCCCGCAGCGCCGGCCGGCCGCTGCGGTTCGGCGACCGCGAGATCGTCTGCCAAGAACTGACCGAAGCGAGTTTCCGGGGGGTGGACCTCGCGCTATTTTCGGCCGGCGGCTCCATCAGCAAGACGTTCGCCCCGGCCGCGGTCGATGCGGGGGCCGTGGTGATCGACAACTCCTCGGCGTTCCGGATGGACGACGGCGTGCCGCTGGTCGTGCCGGAGGTCAACCCCGAGGCCGTTGCCGCCGCGGGCATCGGCCTCGGCAGCGACGAAAAGGCCGGGACCATTGCCAACCCGAACTGCTCGACCATCATCATGCTGGTCGCGGTCAATCCCCTGCACCAACAAGTACCCGTTCAGCGATTGGTGGTGAGCACCTACCAAGCCGCGAGTGGCGCCGGGGCCGCGGCGATGCGCGAGCTCGAGCAGCAGACCCGCGAGGCCCTCGACCCGGCGACCGGCGGCGAAGTCAAGACCCAAGACATCTTCCCGTTCCAGTACGCCTTCAACCTCTTCAGCCACAACTCCCCGATGCAGCCCAACGGCTACAACCAGGAGGAGATGAAGATGGTCCACGAGACGCACAAGATCTGGGGACAGGCCCGCGACGCGGAAGCGGCCACGAAGATCACCGCGACGTGCGTGCGGGTGCCGGTGATGCGGGCCCACGCCGAGAGCATCAACCTGACGTTCAACGGTGAGATGACCGAAGACCGGGCCCGCGACGTCTTGGCCGCGGCCCCGGGCGTGTCGCTGATCGACGACCGGGAGCACAACCGCTTCCCGACGCCGCTGGACGCTAGCCACCGCGACGACTGCTACGTCGGCCGCATCCGCCGCGACCTCTCGCAGCCCGACGGCGTGGGCCTGGACCTGTTCGTCTGCGGCGACCAGGTCCGCAAGGGCGCGGCCCTCAACGCGGTGCAGATCAGCGAGCTGCTTGTGGGTTAGACGGCTGGTTCGTTACGCGTTAGCAGTCGAATCCAAGGGCTCGACGGTGGCGACGTGGAGCAACGAACACATCTTGTGGCGAGCGGGGATGCCGTCTTCTATTTCGAGACCCACGTACAGGGTGGTGCGGCTAAGAAACGCCATTTCGGGGTGGCGTACTTCGTAACGCTCGCCGCTCGACATCACCACACAGAACGGCTCGAAGGGCCGCTTCGCCAGAAGGTCACGGAAGTCTTGGACGACCATAATTGAATTCTAATCGGCCCGGCGGTTGATTCAAGCCGCCTTCTTCACCCGCGGGGTAAACACGCGGACGCAGTTGCGGCCGGCGTCTTTCGCGGCGTAGACGCCCTTGTCGCTGGCTTTAATCAAGATGTCGGCGGAGCGGAAGGTGTCGCCCTCGTGGCACGCGACGCCGATCGAGCAGGTCACGCCCAGTTCCTCGCCCGCCTCGTTGGTCACGCGGCAGTCCGACTCGACAGTGACGCGGATGTGCTCGGCGAGCTTCGTGCCGGCGGGGCGGTCGGTGGCGGGGCAGATGACCGAGTATTCCTCGCCGCCGTAGCGGAACACGCGGGCGGTGGTGCTCATCTCCTTGGCGGCCGACTCGACGGTCTGGGCGAACTTGATCAGCACGTCGTCGCCCACGGCGTGGCCGTGGGTGTCGTTGAAGACCTTGAACTTGTCGACGTCCATGAACAGCACGGTCAGCGGGGCGTCGGCGGTCGCGGCGGGGAATTGCTCGGCGATGAACTCGTCGAATGCGCGGCGGTTGGCGCTGCCGGTGAGCTGGTCGGTGTAGGCCTTGTCCGCCAACGCCTGCTTCTCGATCGCCAGGTCGGCGGCCTGCTGCTGGGCCTGGGTCGATTCCTGCTGGGCCTGGATGGTGAGGTTCAGCAGCGCCTCGTTGGCGTTCGCGAGGATCTCGTCGGCGTTGCCGAGCCCGCCCGTGGGGAGGTCGAAGAGCCGCTGCATCTCCTTGGTCTGCTTGTGGATCTCCTTGAGCAGCTCGTCGCTGTCTTCCTCGGCGATGTCGCACCAGGCCTTCGCGCGCTGCTGGAACAGCTCGAGCGCCTGGCCGGACTCGGCCTCGGGCGCCACGAACACGTCGGCGACGGCGTTGCCCAGGGCAACGCACTGCACGACCGGGCGGACGTCCAGCCCGGCGGCGCCGGGGTCGTGGTGGAAGCGGATCGCGCCGCTGAGCAGCGTGGGCAGGCTCCACGACTCGGCGAGCTTCGCGCCGACCTCGGGGTGGGGCAGGTCCAGCGTCTCGGCCTCCAGCTCCCGTAGGCGGTTGTGCTGCCCGTCCGACTTGGCGATCAGCGTGTTGTACTCGTTGCCCAGCGTCTGGTTCATCGTGAGCATGCCCAGGTCCTGGAGCAGCCCACCGAGGAAGGCCTCTTCCTGCTGGACCAGCCCGACCTTCTGGGCCAGCGTCTTGGACGCGGTGGCGGTGAAGAGCGAGCGTTTCCAGAACGCCATGTGGTCGAAGCCGTCGCCGCCCTGGTCCGCGAGGTTGTTCACCAGGCTGAAGCCCAGGGCGAGGGTCTTGACGCTGTTGAGCCCGAGGACGACCAGGGCGTGGCTGACCGTGGAGATCGAGTACGCCTGGCCGTAGAAGCTGGAGTTGACCGTCTTGAGGATCTTGCTCGACAGCGCCGGGTCCATCTTGATGGTGTCGGCGATCTGCTGGATGTCGACGTTCTTCTGCTGGACGAGCTCGATGACCTCCAACGCGATCGTCGGCAGGCTGGGCAGCCGGGGGGACTTGAGGACGCGTTCGAGTAACGCTTCGTTCATGGCGGCGCGGCTTCCCCCCCGGTCCGGTGGCACGAACACAACCGCAGCGGCCGAGCGGGCCACACGGAAAAGCCCGGGACCCGGCGGGCGGGGGCTCCGCGGGACATATCGGGTGTTTCGTCCAGAGACTTGATCGCGGCGGCCGGGGGCTGCGGGTAAGAAAACACCCGCCGGGCGGCGGGTGCGGGTGGTTTTAAGAAGAAGTTTTCGTGTGAGTCAGGTGCTCTCGGCACCGGCCTCGGCGGGCGAGGGCGTCGGGCCCTCAGCGTCGTCGGGCGACTGGCCGTCGTCGGAAGGCTCGTCGGGGGCCGGCGGCTTGTCCTCACTGGCGAACGCGAGGTGGTCCTTCTCGTCTTCGCGGGTGACCCGGATGATCTGACCCTCTTTGAAGTCGTCGCGGAGGATGGCTTCGGCCAGCGGGTCTTCGACGTACTTGCTGATCGCCCGCCGCAGCGGCCGTGCCCCGAAGTCGGGGTTGTAACCCTTCTCGATGAGGAAGTCTTTGGCGGCCTTGTCCAGCTCGAGGTCCATGCCCCGCTCGGTGAGGCGGGAGAAGACCTTGGCCAGCTCGTAGTCGACCACGGTGTGCAGGTCTTCCTTGTTCAGCGGGCGGAACACGACGATCTCGTCGAGCCGGTTGATGAACTCGGGGCGGAAGTACCGCTCGATCTCGGACTGCAAGGTCTTCTTGATCTTGTCGTAGTCGGCTTCGGTGTCGTTGCGGGCGAAGCCGAAGCCGCCCTTGTTCTTGATCAGCTCGGCCCCGACGTTGCTGGTCAGGATCAGGATCACGTTGCGGAAGTCCACGTGCCGGCCGAACGAGTCGGTGAGCTGACCTTCTTCCATGACCTGCAGCAGCATGTTGAAGACGTCGGGGTGCGCCTTCTCGATCTCGTCGAGCAGGACGACGGAGTACGGCCGGCGACGGATCTGCTCGGTGAGCTGGCCGCCCTCTTCGTAGCCGACGTACCCGGGGGGGGCGCCGATGAGCCGGCTGACGTTGTGCTTCTCCATGTACTCGGACATGTCGATGCGGATCAGGGCGTCCTGGTCGCCGAACATGAAGGTGGCGAGCGCCTTGGCGAGCAGCGTCTTGCCGACGCCCGACGGACCGACGAACATGAACGAGCCGACGGGCAGCCGCTGGTCGCGGAGGCCGGCCCGCGAGACGCGGATCGCCTTGCTGACGGTCTTGACCGCCTCGTCCTGCGACACGACGGTCTTGTGCAGCTCCTCTTCGAGCTGCAGCAGACGCTGCGACTCTTCTTTTTCCAGGCGGGTCAGCGGCACGCCGGTCATCTTGCTGACGACCTCGGCGATGACCTCCTCATCGACGACGCCGTCGACTTCTTTGGCCTTCGCCCGCCAATCGCGCTGGATCTGTTCTTTTTCGCGGCGGAGGCTCTCGGCCTTGTCGCGCAGCTCGGCGGCCTTTTCGTAGTCGGCGGCCTTGACGGCCTCGTCCTTCTCGATGCTCAGCTTCTCGATCTGCGTCTCGAGGTCCGCCAGGTTCGGCGGCTTGCTCATCGACTTGAGCCGGATGCGGGCGCCGGCTTCATCGATCACGTCAATCGACTTGTCGGGCTGCACGCGGGCGGAGATGTAGCGGTCGCTCATCTCGACGGCCGAGACGACCGCCTCGTCGGTGATCCGCACGCGGTGGTGCGCCTCGTAGCGGTCGCGCAGGCCCTTGATGATCTGGACGGTGTCTTCCTTGTTCGGCGGCTCGACCATGATGGTCTGGAACCGCCGCTCCAACGCGCCGTCCTTCTCGATGTACTTGCGGTACTCGTCGAGCGTCGTCGCGCCGACGCACTGGATCTCGCCGCGGGAGAGGGCGGGCTTGAGCACGTTGGACGCGTCGATCGCACCCTCGGCCCCGCCGGCCCCGACGAGCGTGTGCAACTCGTCGATGAACAGCAGGACGTTTTTGGCGCGTCGCACCTCGTTCATGACCGCCTTGATGCGTTCTTCGAACTGGCCGCGGTACTTGGTGCCGGCGACCATCATCGCCAGGTCGAGCACGACGATGCGGCGGTCGATCAGGATCTCGGGCACGTCCTGGCCGATGATCTGCTGGGCGAGTCCCTCGACGATCGCGGTCTTGCCGACGCCCGCCTCGCCGAGGAGGACGGGGTTGTTCTTCGTGCGGCGGCAGAGGATCTGGACGAGCCGTTCGATCTCGTTGGCCCGGCCGATGACCGGGTCGAGCGAGCCCTCGCGGGCCAGCTCGGTGAGGTCGCGTCCGAAGCTGTCGAGCGCGGGGGTCTTGCTCTTTGCCTTGCTCGACTTGCCCGACGAGCCGGAGGACGACTCTTCGCCACCGGTGGTTTCTTCGGGGTCGACGCCGGCGCCGAGCAGGTTGAGCACCTCTTCGCGGACCTCTTCCAGCTTGAGCCCGAGGTTCATCAGGACCTGGGCGGCGACGCCCTCGTGTTCACGCAGCAGGCCGAGCAGGAGGTGTTCGGTGCCGACGTAGTTGTGGTTGAGGTTGCGGGCCTCTTCGATGGCGTACTCGATGACCTTCTTGGCCCGCGGGGTCTGCGGTAGCTTACCCATGGTGACCATGTCCGGGCCGGACTTGACCAGCTTCTCGACCTCGAGGCGGACCTTGCGGAGATCGACGTCGAGGTTCTTCAGGACGTTGGCCCCGACGCCCGAGCCTTCCTTCACGAGCCCGAGCAGGATGTGCTCGGTGCCGATGTACTCGTGGTTGAAGCGTTGGGCTTCCTGGTTGGCCAGGGCCATGACTTTGCGGGCGCGGTCGGTGAAGCGTTCAAACATGGTGTTTCGCCGGGTTGAAGTTTCGGTCTCGGTGTGCCTTGGTCATTGTAGCGCCGAAGCGCGTGGCGGTGTTCGGGCGATTAAGTGCGTAACCATGCCATATCTGCAACTGCCGGGCCAATCGGACATGACGGCTCTATCGGCACGCGGCGCGGGGTCGCGTCAGCGTGACGCTGCCGATATCGGCGGGGCGGGTGACCGGGGCTGCGGTTGCGGCAGGGGGCCGGGATCGCGGTTCAACGCGACGCGGTCGGTAAGCCGCGTCCGTCGGGGCCGGGCGGCGGCGACATGCTTTCTAGGTAGGCGACCAGCGCCGCGACCTCCTCGGCGGGCAGGTGGCGGTAGTTGCTCATCGCCTGCGGGTAGCCGGCGACGACGTGCTCGCGGGGGTGGAGGATCGACCCGATGAGGTAGGCGCGGTCGCGTCCCTTGGCGGTGCCGTCGAGCAGGACCGCTTGGGTCGTGTAGAGGTTGCGGAGCACCGGGGCGCCGCGGGCGGGGGGCTTGACGGCGTGGCAGTTGTGGCAGCTGTGGCGGATGAACAGCTTGCGGCCGTTGTCGATCAGGGCGTCGTGGGCGTCGTCGCTGCGTGGCGCGTTGAGGATCACTTCGACGTCGGCGACCTCGGCGTAGTCCGGTGGGCTGCACGCGGCCAGGATCACGCTCGTGACCAGCAGCACCAACAACCCCGACGCCGAACCCGCCGCGACGAGGCGGCGTCGGCGTGACCTGCGGCTCCGCATTCGGACGTTCGGCGATCCCATCGGACCCCAAGTTTAGGCGTCGCCCCGGCTTTGTCGCCCCCCGGGCCAGCGGTTAACTTGGCTTGCTTCCCACAGAAACCCCGCACAGGAGCCACACGCATGGGACTCACCGACGGCCAACTGCTGGCCGGCAAGAAGGGCCTGGTCTTCGGCATCGCCAACGAGCGGTCCTACGCCTACTACATCGCCAAGCAGCTGGTCGCCCAGGGGGCGCAGCTCGGGTTCACCTACCTGCCGATCGGCAAGATGGAGCACCGCGTCCGCAAGGCCGCCGAGGGGCTCGGTATCGCCGACCCCTGGCTGCGGCCCTGCGACGCGAATGATGACGAGTCGCTCGACCGCGTCTTCGCCGACTGGCAGGGCGACGAGGCCACGATGGATTTCCTGGTCCACTCGATCGCGTTCGCCGACAAGGACTACCTCAAGGCGGACATGTTCCACCAGACCCCCCGGGACGTGTACACCAAGGCGATCGACACGTCGGCGTACACGCTGCTGGCGATGGCGCAGCGGGCCAAGCCGCTGATGGAGGCGGCCGGCGGCGGGAGCATCGTCAACCTGTCGTACTACGGCGGCGAGAAGGTCACCCCCGGCTACAACGTCATGGGCATCGCCAAGGCCTGCCTCGAACACACCACCCGCTACCTCGCCTACGAGCTCGGGAGCCCCGAGCGCAACATCCGGGTCAACTGCATCTCCGCCGGGCCGTTCAAGACGCTGGCCGGCTCGGGCGTCGGCGGCATGGACCAGATGATCGCTTGGCAGGAACGCGTCAGCTCGATGAAGCGGGCCAACACCGGCGACGAGGTCGGCAACACCGCCGCCTACCTGCTCTCGGACCTCGCTTCCGGCGTCACCGGCGAGACGATCCACGTCGACTGCGGCTTCAGCATCGTCGGCGTGCCCGAGGGCCACGACAGCTGACCCCCCGGAATGACCCCGGAAGAAGAAGAAACGTCGAGCTTGACCCCGCCGCCGCGTCGCTATCGGACGTGGCGGTGTTTTTTCGGCCCCGCCGCGGCCGGGTGGTCGATCTTTTTGCCGGCCCGAGCGTTCTCGGCCCCGCCAAAAGGAGTTGGTCATGTCCACCGCCACGCTGTCCAAGAAAGAACGCAAGGCGCTACGCAAGCAGATGCTCGAGCGCAAGGAAGCGCTGCTGGCCAAGCACGGCCGCGGCGGCAGTGCGGGTACTGCCCGCAGCTTCGCGGACGTCAAGCCCAAGCTGCCGGGCGACCCGCCGAAGCCCGCCGCGTCGCGTCACGGCTGGACCGCGCCGAGTCCGAAACGCACGCTGGCACCGGCCCGGCCGCGCTTCGCCGGCCGCGTCCGCAGCGAGACGTCCGTCGTCGCCGCACCGTCCTCCCGCATCCGCAGCCTCGACGAGCCCGGGCCGTTGACCCGGTCCGCGGCCGCTGTCGAACGCGGGTTCGCGACGGCCACCCGGCTGTGGCGTGACCGGCCGTGGAAACGGGACCCCGATCGGCCGGCCCGCCGGGCGCAGGCGCACCGCGGTCTGGCGACGCTCGTCCGCCCGCTGCGCTTCCTCGGGCTCGCCGCCGTCGGCGGGGCGGTCGTGCTCGGCCGCGCGTCGCGGGCCGCGGGCTTCGACGACCCGGCGAGCTTCGTCGTGCTGGGTCTGGGTCTGGGCCTGGCGGTGGGCTTGCTCGCTCTGGCCGAGATCGCCGCCGCCCTGGCCACCCTGGTCCGCGGCCGCTAGCCCGACGCCGGACCCCGTCCTCGATCCTCCAGGCCCGCACGCGTTTCCTTCGGGGCGTGTGCGGGCTTTTTCGTCTGCTTCGTCAACCGCCCCTTCGACTCCAGCGGCCCGCCCAGCCGTCACACACCGCGCATCCTGCCCAGGTGCTGCACCCGACGCGGCGGGTCCGAAAACAACGCGAAACCGACGGCCCGGGGCTTGCCCGCGTCCGGTCTGAATGACACGTTCTTGGAGTTCCCGCCATGCCCCCACCGGAATTCTTGCGATGCGAACCCACCCCACCTTCCCGCGTGCCCTGACCGCCGCCGCCGCGGCCCTTACGGCCGGGCCCGCCCTCGGCGACTACGCCTACGACTACCAGGTCCCCGCCAGCATGCAGGCCGACTTCAGCGTCAGCGGCGCCGCGGCCTCGGGCGACATGCAGGGCGACCTGTTCCTCAGCAGCGTCACCTACCCCGACGGCACCAACTTCACCGAGTACTACAGCCCCGTGAGCGTCTGGTCGCTCTACGGCCAGTCGGGCCAGGGCAAGAAGATCAAGATCCGCGGCGGCAGCAACATCACCGACGGTATCGCCGGCCAGCACACCCTCGGCGGCTACGCCACCAACAGCAGCAGCAACACCATCACCGACGACGACATCGCCGCTTTCGAGCCGGCGCTACGCGAGGTACTGGCCAACAAGAACCTCAACAACTACTTCGACATGAGCGGCAGCCCGGACTTCGGCTTCACCATCAGCTTCGAGCTGCCGGTGATGGACGACGACCCGGACAACTCCGACGTCCGCGGCGAGCTGCTGTTCTTCGAACGCGGCAGCGGCGGCGGCAACTCCTGGCTCACCATGCAGGCCGTCGACGAACACGGCGCCGCCCTCGGCCCCGCCCTTGCGATCAGCCCCGAAGAGACCTTCCTCACCTCGCCCGCCGTGTCCGTGCTCAACAGCTCGCAGATGATCGGCGGCCTGGCGGTCGACGTCTCCCGGCTCGGCGTCTCCGAGGTCCAGCACCTCCGCGTCCGCCGGACCCAGACCAGCGACGACGGCTACGGGCCGATCTCGAATACCGGCGTGGACTTCCAGCCCGACTTCAAGCTCATGGCCGTCATCACCCACCCCGAGCACCTGAGCATCCTCCAGGCGCTCTACGACTGAGCCGTCGGACCGAAGCTCCAACCACCCCGCCGCCCCGCCCGATCGCGGGGCGTTTTTTTTTGCAAAAGCGGGCTCGGCCGGCGGCAAAATCGCTTGACCCCCGCGGCCGGAAGTGTCAAGCTGAGATCAGTCCGGTGGGGCCGGGCCGGAACAACGGGGTACACAGACGATGGCAAAATTCGATTGCGGGCAGTGCGGTAAAACGATCGCCGTGCCGGACCAGTATGCCGGCAAGCGGGTGCGATGTCCCGCCTGCCAGGCCACGCAGCGGGTGCCGATGCCCGAGAGCGTGGGGGTCGTGGCCCAGCCGCTGGCGGACCTCTCGGCGCTGGACGCCGCGGACGACGGTGCCGCCCCGGTCCGCCGGCTGCGTCAGGTGCTGATCGGCTGCGCAAACTGCCGCAAGACGATCAAGGTGCCCGAGTCGCGGTTCGGCCGGACGATGTCGTGCCCGTCTTGTGGCACGCTGCTGAAGGTGGACAACTTCAACCTCGGCAAGAAGCGAGGCGACCTGATCGACCTGACGCACCTGGAGCTCGAGCCGGCCGACCCTCTGGCGGACGACGACGGCTTCGGCTCGACGGTGGGCGGCTCGTCGGGGTCGTTCGGCACCGCGGGCGGCAGCACCTACGCCCTGGCCGACCCCGGCGGCTCGCGGTCCGGGACGCCGGCGGGCGGTGGGGAGGCCACTTCCGGGGGGGGCGGGGGGTTAGGGTCGGCCAACAGCCAGAGCCAGATGCGCGAGCTTCGCGAGCTCAACGAGCTGAAGCACTCGGGCGCGATCAGCAACGACGAGTACCGGCAGCGGAAGGCGGAGATCTACGCGGGCAAGACGCTGGCGATCCAGGCGATGTCGCGGTCGGCCGACGGCAGCGGCGGCAACCGCCCGGTGCTGGGCCGGGCCGAGAGCAAGCCGCTACTGCCCAAGCCGGTGCTGGCGTTGGTGGCGGTGGCGGTGCTCGGCGGGGCGGGCTTCGCCCTCTGGGCCACCGTGCTGCAGCCGTCGTCGGCCCCGCCGGCGGCCCCGCCCCCCGGGCCCGTGGCCGCGGCCCCCGAGACGCCCGAGACGCAAGACACCCCGGAGCCCGTCATCGACGAAGCGCCCGTCGAAGCGGCCGCGTCCGCCCCGGCGCCCGAAACCGTCGAGGCCACGCCGACCGCCGAGGCGGCTCCCGTCGAAGACACGCTGCCGGCCCTGCCGCAGACGATGATGGTCGGGCTGGACCCGGTCGACGACCTGCAACCGGTCAGCGGCTCGGTCACGCCCGCCGGGCCGATCATGGCGGTCGGGCGGTGGGACGTCGAGTTCCCCGATTACACCCCGACGGGCGACACCGCGATCGCCAAGGCCTGCGACGTGGTCAAGCGGATCGCCGTGCGGGAGGACACCGCGCTGATCGGCGTTGCGGTGGGCCCGCCGGTATCGTCGCGGGACGACCCGGCGTTCCGCGCGTTCCGCCAGCGGATGACCGACGTCTTCACCGACCACGCCGCGCTGAACCGGCAGATGGGGGACCTGGTCCTGCGGGACAGCGAGGCGACGGCGTCCTTCGGCGGCATCGAGATGCACCGGCTGCACATCACGTCGCGCCGCGACCGCAACGCCCGGGCCACGATCCTCACCGGGGTGCAGAACGGCCAGGCGGTGTCGTACTGGTTCGCGGGCCATCGCCGGCTCTACGCCCGCTTCGTCGGCACCGTGGGCCGGGCGCAGCTGGTGCCGATCTCCTGACCTCGGGCCGGGGGGACGGGGTTCCGGGGGACGGGCAGACGAGTCCGCCCGCTACCCGTGGCGGGGCGTGGGTAATTGCGATCCGGCCGCAGCGACGTGGGTGGTTAAAATCACGCGATGGCTTCCGGCCTCTCTGCTGCCGAGTTCGACGCGGGCGCTACGCTCGACCGCCGCGATGTGAGCCTGCCGGTACTGCTTCGGCTGGCGGGCCGGCGGTGCGTGGTGGTCGGCGGCGGGGCGACGGCCGCACGGCGGGCCCGGGCGTTACGCGACGCCGGGGCCGAGGTGACGGTGGTCGCCCCGCGGATCGACGACGCGATCGGGCCGCTGGGTGTGACGCTGCGTCGCCGGGAGGTCGAAGCGGACGACGTCGCGGGGGCGTTCCTCGTGGTGGTGGCGACCGATAACCCGGCGGTGAACGATCAGTCGGCGGCGTGGGCGGCGGCGGCCGGGGCGCTGATCAACCGGGCGGACGACCCGGCGGCGGGCGACCTGACGGTGATGGCCTACGCTCAGGACCGGGGCCTGACCGTCGCGGTGGACACCGGGGGGGCCTCGGCCTCGGCGGCCGGGGCCATCCGCGACGAGCTGGCGTCGCGGCTCGACCCGGCCTGGCCCGAGGTGCTGGCGGCCGCCCGGCCGTGGCGGGCCTGGTTACAGGACCACGTGCCCGACCCCGCGGTCCGCCGCAGCCGGCTGCGTCGGTTGACCGATGAAAAGGCGAAGTCGGTCTTCCGCGAATCGGGGGCCGAGGCCCTGGCCGAACACCTGAGCCGCGTGGCGAACGGCCGATGACCTCCCGACCCGACACGCATCCGACGACGACCTGATGAAGCCCGACCCCACCCACCCAGATTTGCCGACGCGGCCGCGGAGTGGCGTTGCGCGAGGGGGGGCCGGCTGATGCGGATCGTGCTGCTGGGCATCAACCACCGCTCGGCCCCGCTGGACCTGCGGGAGTCGCTGATCGTGGGCGGCGAGGACTTGCCGGACGTGCTGGCGGATTTCCGTCAGCGGTTCGGCGACGCGGCCGAGTGCGTACTGGTCTCGACGTGCAACCGTACGGAGATGTACGTCGCCCGGCCGTTCGCGGCCGAGCCGAGCATCGACGCGATGCGCGGGTTCCTGGCCGAGCGGACCGGGGCGGACGCGGCGGCGCTCACGTCGTCGTCGGTGCACCGGGAGCAGCACGCGGCGGTGCATCACCTGTTCCGGGTGGCGGCGGGGCTGGACGCGATGGCGGTCGGCGAGTCGCAGGTGCTGGGCCAGGTGCGGCGGGCGTACGAGGCGGCGCAGGCGGCCGGCACGGTCGGCCCGTCGCTGCACCGGGTGTTCCAGTCGGCGCTACGCGACGCGCGGGCGGCGCAGCGGGACAGCGGGGTCGAGGCGCTGCGGCAGTCGGTGGGGGCGATGGCGGTCGAGTTCGCGGGCAACCTGTTCGAGTCGTTCCACGACAAGACGATCGCGGGGCTGGGCGCGGGCGAGATCACCAAGTCGACGCTGGCGCGGATGATGGAGCGTCGGCCGGGCCGGACGTGGGTGGTC
>JBCCOP010000008.1:0-35244 GCA_039025315.1 Planctomycetota bacterium
AGAGCGGGCACCCCACGCCCCCACCCGTCCGCTTCGCGACCGCCGCGGCGGGGTGGTGGTCGTTCGATCCGGGCGTGCGCCCCCGGCCGAGCCGCTCGTGCCGTTGACCCCGAGAGTTCCCGACAAGGTGGTATCTCGGGCATCGCCGCCGACACGCGAACACTCGACCCGGCCGTCCGCCGCGGGCGGGCCCGGCCTTGTCGGGTTCCGGGGTCCCGCCGGCAAAACGGGGGCCGACACCCGGGGGCGTCACGCAACGTTTGTGCGCGGAATCGCCGCCCGCCGGCCACCCCCTCGCAACGCAGCTTCCGCGGGACGAACGGTTTGAAATTTTTGTGCGTTTTGTGAATTTTCTTCACAAAACCCTGCGATGTCGTGCGCACGAACCACTCCGCGGCATCGGCCGGTGCCGGGTGAACGCCAGGTAAAGGTCGGCGCCGCGGCGGGTCCGTGCCGGACGACACGACATACGGTCCCCCATGAGCATCGATCTACCGAGTATCGACGACGACGACCGCGACACGATCTACGACGACTTCTACGACGCGGTGAACCTCCAGCCCAAGGAACTCGAGGAATGGCTGGAGACCGAGGAGTCCAAGTCTGCCGGCGACCGCGACGGCGGCGAGTCCACCGGCCACGAGTCCGGCCGACGCATCGTCGAGATCAAACGCACTCACAAAGACGACCTGGAGCGTGACGACTACCGCCACATGAAGAAGGTCGTCAACTACATCAACCGGCACCTCAGCCAACGGCCCGACGGCGACGTCGAAGACACCACCTGGCGTCACTCGCTGATGAACTGGGGCCACGACCCGCTGAAAGATTGAAACGGCCAACCAAGGAGAGCCATGCCCGATTCCGCCACCGAGAACAAGGCCCGCGTCCGCATTTTCGAGAAGATCGAGGTCAGCCACGACGTCAACCGCTGGGTCGTCGAGAAGCCCGAGGGGTTCGACTACGAGCCGGGGCAGGCCGTCGAGCTGTGCCTCGACAAGGACGGCTACCGCGACGAGCCCCGGCCGTTCACGATGACCAGCCGGCCCAGTGACCCGACCCTCGAGTTTGTCATCAAGACCTACGAGCAGCGCGACGGCGTGACCGACGAGCTCGACGAGTTCAAAGCGGGCGAGCACCTGCGGATCGGTGAGCCGTTCGGGGCGATCTCGTACCGCGGCGAGGGCACATTCATCGCCGGCGGCGCGGGCGTCACCCCGTTCATCGCGATCTTCCGCGAGCTGTTCGCGAAGGGTGAAGTCGGGCTCAACCGGCTGATCTTCTCGAACTCGAAGGCCCAGGACGTGTTCATGAAGGCCGAGTTCGACCGGCTGCTCGGCGACCGGGTGATCTACACGCTGACCGACGAAGACGCCCCGTGGGCCGAGCGGCGGAAGGTGGACAAGGCCTTCCTCGGCGAGCGCTGCAGCGCGTTCGGCGAGCAGCATTTTTACCTCTGCGGCCCGCCCGGCATGGGCAAGCAGCTCAAAGCGGACCTGATTGACCTCGGGGCGGACGAGGACAAGATCGTGCACGAGGACTGGTCGGGATGAGGGTGGGCGGCCGAACCACCACGGAGATCGTGGAGGCACGGAGCAGATAGAAGTTTTTTGGGAAAGCCCTGCTCTCGGCTTTGCTCCGTGTCTCCGTGCCTCCACGATCTCCGTGGTGGTTCAGAGTTCTGTCACGACCGCGGGACGAAGGCCACGGCGAGGTTGGCGATCAGCCAGGACGACGCGGCGCCGAGCTGCAAGTAATCGCCCGGCTCGCTGATGCCGTAAACAAACACGCTGACGATCCAGAAGAGGCTGGCGGCGGTCTGGCCGAGCCACTCGATCCGCAAGACCCGTTTGAGCCAGGCGGGGCCCTCGGCTGCCGTGGAGGTAGGGGTTGTCGGAACGTGAGCCTGCGGCGGATAGGCTTCCGGGGGCGGGGGGGTCAACATACGCACTCTTCTCCGCAGCAGGACAAATCGTCGAGGTACATCCCCCAGTTGCGGTAGTGCTCGAGCTGTTCCGCGGGCAGGCCGAGGGAGGTGGCGATGGCTTTGGCGACGACGGCGAAGCGCTGGCGGTACTTGTAGATAAAGCAGAAGACCTGGTTGCCGTGACGCACGGCCGGTCCGCAGAGGAACAGGCCCGGCGTGCGGGTCGATTCGTCGTGGTCGCTGAGCAGGGGGAAGCCGTCGTCGCGGGACTCGAAGAGGTCGGCGACGAGGTGGTGGCTGCCCCGGAACCCGCCGGCGAGCAGCGGGGGGACGTCGGTGTGATACGTCTGCCCGTCGGCGGCGGTCACGTCGTAGCCGCCGTTGGCCACGGAGACGGATTCGATCGGCGTGTCGGGCATCAGCTCGACCTGCTGCTGGAACGTCGGGCTGCGCAGGCGTTGGCGGGAGAAGACCGACAGGACGACGCTGGGGTCCGAGCCCTCGTCTTTCCAGGGCGATCCACGGTCAAACAGCCGGACGCGTTTGCCCTGCAGCGCGAGGTGGTAAGCCGCGTCGATGCCGCTCTCGAAGCCGCCGATGACGAAGTAGGCGTCGCCGTCGAGCTGGCGGTAGCTGCCGAGGGTCGCGGTGTGCCAGCAGAGGTGGCTGCCGGGGAAGCTGTCGGTGCGGGGGTACTGGAACTCGCCGGCGGCCCAGACGACGTGTTTGGCGACGATCGTGTCGTCGGCGGTCTCGATCAGGAAGCGGTCGCCCTCTTTGGTGACGCGCTGCACGTCGGTGTCCGCCCGGACGGGGACCTGGAAGAACTCGGCGACGCCCTGGAGGTGGGCGGCGTACTGCGCCCCGGTGGGGTGCTCGGCCTCGATGTTGAAGGCGGGCGAGACGCCGATGGCGATCGAGTTGAGGTCGAGCATGCCGATCGAGTTGGTCGGGAACGACGGCGTGATGAAGCGGGTCTCGCGGGGCCAGGCGGCGAAGGACGCGCCGACGCCGTGGCGGTCGAGGACGACGAAGTTCTCGACGCCGGCGTCCCGGAGGGCGATGGCGATCCCGACGCCCGCGGCCCCGGCCCCGACCACGGCGACGTCGTAGGTCTTGGGCTTGGTGCTCTTGGCTCGCACGCTGTCGATCATCTTCGCGATCCGTTTCATGGCCGGCGGGCCGATCTAGAGGCGGGTGGGGTTCGGGGCGTCGCCGTAGACCGACCGGGGGTCGAAGACTTTTTCCGCCTCGGTGAACTCTAGCGCCCCGACGCCCCCGGCGGTTTGCCCGCCGACGGGCACGGCCCGGTAGAAGCAGGAGCGGTAGCCGACGTGGCAGCTCGCCCCGCCCTGGACGTCGACGCGGAGCCAGACGCAGTCCTGGTCGTCGTCGATGCGTATCTCGCGGACCCGCTGGACCAGCCCGCTGGTCGCGCCCTTGTGCCAGAGCTGCGCCCGGCTGCGGCTCCAGTACACGGCCTCGCCCAGCTCGATCGTCTTGGAGAGCGCCTCGGCGTTCATGTAGGCGTGCATCAGCACCTCGCCGGAGTCGAAGTCGGTGGTCACCACGGGGATCAGCCCGTGCTCATCGAACTTCGGGGCCAGGTCGATGCCTTCTTCGACCTGCTCGACGGTTTGTCGTTCGGCGAAACGGGTCACGCTCATGGTGCGGTGGGCTTTCTGGCCGGCGGGTGGCGGGCGGGTTCGGGCGTCGCGGCGGGTCCGGTCGTCGATTCGGCGGATGATAAGGGCATATCAAATTGTTTCAAAACGCTTCGCGGGCCGGTCGCGGCGGGCCCGGACCGACGCCCGGGGCGGTTCGTCCCGCCGATGGGTTGCCGGTAGGCTTCTGCGATGCTCGCACAGGTTCACAGCTTTGTGCTCCGCGGGATCGAGCCGCTTCCGTGTGAGGTGGAGGTCGACGTCGCGGAGGACGGCCTGCCGAAGACGACGGTGGTGGGGTTGCCGGACGCGGCGGTGAAGGAGTCGGTGGAGCGGGTGCGGTCGGCGATCGTGAATTCGGGCTACCCGTTCCCGATGGCGCGGCTGCTGGTGAACCTCGCGCCGGCGGACATCAAGAAAGAGGGGCCGGTTTACGATTTGCCGATCGCGGTGGGGTTGTTGCGGGCGGCGCAGGTGCTGCGGCCGGGGGCGGGGAAGGGGTTGGTGTTTGCGGGGGAGTTGGCGCTGGACGGTCGGCTGCGGCCGGTGCGGGGGGCGATCAATCTATCGCTGCTGGCGCGGCGGCGGGGGGCGCCGGGGGTGGTGGTGCCGACGGAGAACGCGGAAGAAGCGGCGGCGGTCGAGGGGGTCGAGGTTTACCCGGCCGATTCGCTGGCGTCGGTGGTGGGTTTTTTGAACGGAGCGCACGAGATCGAGGCGACGCGACCGGTGGAGGTGGACGACGACCTGGCGGCGGCGGCGATCGACTTCGCGGAGGTGCGGGGGCAGGAGGCGGTGAAGCGGGCGTTGGTGGTGGCGGCGGCGGGGGGCCACAACATCGCGATGATCGGGCCGGCGGGGACGGGCAAGAGCATGTGCGCGCGGGCGCTGCCGGGGATTTTGCCGCCGCTGTCGCGGGACGAGGCGTTGGAGGTCACGCGGATCTACTCGGCCGTCGGGCAGGTGCCCCCCGGCCGGTCGCTCATCACGACGCGTCCGTTCCGGGGGCCGCACCACACGGCCAGCGCGGTGGCGGTCATCGGCGGCGGGACGATCCCCCGGCCGGGCGAAGTCTCACTGGCGCACCACGGGGTGCTGTTTCTCGACGAGACGCCGGAGTTCCCCCGGGCGGTGCTCGAGACGCTCCGCCAGCCGCTGGAGGACGGCGAGGTCACGATCGCCCGGGCCCACGGCTCGGTGCGGTTCCCGGCGCGGTTCATGCTGGTGGCGGCGATGAACCCGACGCCCAAGGGCTCGGCCTCTCCGGACGAGGCGGGGCAGCGGGCGATGGACAAGTACCTGGGCAAGCTCAGCGGGCCGCTGATCGACCGGATGGATTTGCACGTCGAGGTGCCGGCGGTGGACTACGACCGACTGGCGGGTAAGCGGACGGGGCCGGGGACGGCCGAGCTGCGGGCGCAGGTCATCGCAGCGCGGGCCGTTCAGACCGAGCGCAACGGCGGGCCGCTGCGGACCAACCGGGTGCTGCGGGGCTCGGAGCTCGACGAGCTGGCGGCGCTCGACGGGGCGGGTCGGGCGTTGCTGAAGGAAGCGATGACCGGGTTGGGTTTGAGCGCCCGGGCTTACGACAAGGTCCGGCGCGTCGCCCGGACGATCGCGGACCTCGAGGCGAGCGAAACGGTGGTGGCGCACCACGTCGCCGAGGCGGTGCAGTACCGGCTGCTGGACCGGCGGGGGTAGCGGCGGGGGTCGGCCGCAGGTTCCCATAACCGCCGCCGGTCTTGTCGGGGTCGGCGAGCGGGTTTATTTTGATTAAACTGATTCAGCGGAAACGCCGCCGCCTCTGCCCCTCTCGTTACCGGAGTGTCTCCCGATGGCCAAGATGTTCTACACGCTCGAAGAGGCCTCGGCCCGGATGGGGATCGACGAGGAAGCGATCAAGGCGATGGCCGCCGACGGCAAGCTCCAGCAGTTCCGCGACCGCGACAAGCTGATGTTCAAGCGCGAGCAGGTCGACGCGATGGCGGCCCCGGAGGGCGACGGCGGCGGCTCGAGCATCGGCATCCCGCTGGCGGACCCCGGGCCCGACGACACCGACGCGATCAGCCTCGCCGACTCGATGGCCGCCGACGCCGGCGAGCCCGATGACCCCCGCGAGGGCACCGGCATCAGCGTCTTCGACGCCGGCGAGGTCGAGCCCGCCGACCCGATGGCCCAGACCCAGGTCACCCAGCCCCAGATCGACGACGAAGAGCTCGCCCTCGAGTCCGTCGGCAGCGGCTCGGGCCTGCTGGACCTGACCCGCGAGAGCGACGACACCAGCCTCGGCGCCGAGCTGCTCGACGAGATCTACCCCGGCGGCGGCGACACCGGCACCGGCGCGTCCTCGGCCGACTTCGGCCTCGAGTCCGCCGTCGGCTCGTCCGGCGTGTTCGACGGCGCGCTGTCGATGGACACCGGCACCTCCGGGCCCTCGGGCCTGGACAACCTGGTGGACTCCGACGCGTCGGGCTCGATGGACCTGCCCGGCGCGGGCGTGACCGCCACCCCCGGCGCGGCCCCGGTCTACGTCGGCGAGGCCTCCGACCCCGCCGGCAGCGCCCTGGGCGCGGGCCTGCTGCTGGGCGCGGCCGCCGCCCTGATCATCGGCCTGATCGTCGTCGCCGCCGCCATCGCCGGCGGACGCTCGGCCCTCACCTCCGCGCTCGTCTCCGACCAGGGCTCCACCGGGCTGATGATCCTCGTCGCCGTGCTCGCCGTGTTCTCCGCCGTCGCCGCCGGCGTCGGCTTCGTCGTCGGCAAGAAGTCGGCGTGACCCCGCGCCGCGACGGGTAAACTGTCGCGCACCCGATGCGGCTGAGCCCCTACGCCAAAAACGAATGCCTCGCCATCGTCGCCGTCGGCCTGTGCGTCGGGCTGTCGCTGGCGCTGCTGGGCTGGTGGCCCGCCGCCGCCGTCGCCGCGACCGCCACCGTCGCCCTGCTGCTGTTCTTCCGCGACCCCGACCGCAGCCCCCCCGCCGAACGCGGCGCCGTCGTCGCCCCCGCCGACGGCCGCGTCTCCTCCGTCCACGAACTCGAGCACTTCCCCCCCTTCGACGGCCCCGCCCGCTGCGTCCGCGTCTTCATGTCCGTCTTCGACGTCCACCTCAACCGCTGCCCCTGCCACGGCCAGGTCGCGTCCGTCACCCACCAACCGGGCCGCCACGGCAACACCCTCAACCCCGCCTCGATCGAGGACAACGAGTCGGTCACCACCCTGCTGGTCCACCCGGTCAAGGGCCACCCCGTCGCCGCCGTCCGCCAGGTCGCCGGCCTGCTGGCCCGCACCATCCACCACGCCCTGCCCGAAGGCAAGGTCGTCCAGCGCGGCCAACGCCTGGGCCTGATCAAGCTCGGCTCGACCACCGAGCTCTACCTCCCGCTGACCGCCCGCCCCGACATCCAGGTCGACGTCGGCCAGAAGGTCCTCGCCGGCGTCACCGTCCTGGCCCGCGTCACCCCCGTCGACCCCGCCGACCGCCTCAGCCCGCAGATCAAGCTCCTCCGCACCACCGCGACCAACGACGACGGCAGCCCGTCGATTTTCGCCGAAGACGCCGAGGCGTAGATACGACCCCCATACGAGCGTCCCAACTCCACGTTTAGCGGGTGCGGCGAAGCCGCCCTTTCCGGGGGCCGACCGACCGCGGGACGCTGCGCGTCACCCGCTAAACGTGGAGTGGGGACGCTCTAATCGAAATCCGCCGCCGTCACCGGCCGCATCGCCGCCTCGGGCGTCAGCGTCCGCGCCCCGACCGGCACGATCTTCGGCGGCGGGGCCGATCGGGTCGGGTCCCAACCGCTCGTTGCGGGCAGGTCGAGCGGGATATCACGTACGACCCACTCGCCGCACCAGACCCGCGCGGGGTCGGCCGACGACGTCGTTTCGGCGTGTTCGATGTCCGGCCGCACGATCAGGTCCACCCGCTCAGCCACCTCACCCCGGTCGAGGAAATCTGAATCCGGCCGGAACCTGACCACGGCGTAGTGCCGGCCTCCCTGGTGGCCCCAAGTCATGGCGCTCGGCCCAACGGGAAAGACGCGATCGCCCAGACGCGCCCAATACTTCAACCCGTCGGGAGTCAGCCGCTCGGACGCGAGCACCGCCACAAACAGGGTGCGGACCGAGCCGGACGTGACCTGCTCCTCGCCGACCCACACGCCCGTGTTTTCGGCCCGCGCGGCCGGCGACGCCGCGGGATCGGTCGGCGGCAGGTAGCGACCCGTGAACCCGTCGACCACCTCGACCGTTTGGCTCACCGCGGCCGGCGGTTCCGTGAAGGGCGGCAGTGGAGCCGCGGCCCCGGTGATCCGCAAGCGGTACGTCGGCTCGAAACGCACAGTGAGCTTCCGTGTGCCGAGTTCCCGGGACGCCGAACCGACCGGCAGGTGGTGCACCTTTCTCGAGCTGCCCGTGGGATCAAACGTGATCTCGCAGCGCAGGCGACCGAAGTACCCCGGATCGCGTTCGACAGCCCGGCCGTCGATCTCGACCGACGTGGTCTTGGCCGTGAGTTCGAGTGTGGTCCCAAGCCCGAGCCGAGGGGCGGGCGTCGCGTCGAGCGTCGCACGCAGCGTGAAGCCGCGCCCGACCCGCGGGCGAACCGCCAGACGCCAGTCGGTGGCTTGCGTGGCGTAGCGTTGCAGGTCGGCCGGGGTCGCGAAGCCACCGTTCCACGCCGCTTCGATCACCGCGCCCCAGGACGGGTCCCAAGTCACCGCCGGGTCGCCCTGCACGTCCAGAGCCCGCTCGATCGCGACCCGAGCGCCGCCGGCCGAGAGCGTGCCGGCCTGCAGCCGAGACACCGCCTCGCCGCGGGCCTCGGGTGCCTCCATGACCCGCACCAGCAGCGGCCCCGGCATCGCGGCGTAAACCGTCGAGGACGAGACCGCCCACGCCGTAAACACTCCCAGCAGCGACAACGACACCGCCACCAGCACCGCCCCGGCGACCAGCGGCCGCCGGCGGCGCACGGGCTGCCCGTCGACCACCGCGCCGGGCAGCCAGAGCTCCTGCCCGCACTCCGGGCAATCGTCGGCTCCCGGGTACACGCCGAACAGGTCGAACCGGCAACGTGCACAGTGCGGGTGGTCGCCCACGCGCTTGCCCGACCAGCCCCAGACCAGCAGCAGCACGCCGGGCAGCAGGCCGAACGCGACGAGGAGGCCGAGTAACCCCATGACGCGTCACCATACCGCCGAGGCCGGTGAGGGCGATCCGCTACACTCCGCGGAATGGCCGAAAGTCCAGCCCCCGCCGACGTGAACCCCCGCCCCGCCGCCCGCCTCGCGCTCGAAGACGGCGCGGTGTTCACCGGCGTGGCCTTCGGCGACACCTCGCCCCGCACCGTCGCCGGCGAGGTCTGCTTCAACACCTCGCTCTCCGGCTACCAGGAGGTCCTCACCGACCCGTCCTACGCCGGGCAGATCGTCGCCATGACCTGCCCGCAGATCGGCAACTACGGCGTCAACCCCCGCGACCTCGAGTCCGACCGCGCCCAGGTCGCCGGCTTCGTCGTCCGCGAACTCTCCAACGTCGTGAGCAACCACCGCGCGACCGACCGCCTCGAGGACTGGCTCGCCACGCAGGGCGTCACCGGCATCGCCGAGATCGACACCCGCGCGCTGACCCGCCGCCTCCGCATCGAGGGCGCGCTCCGCGGCGTGCTCTGCACCGACCCCCGGAAAACAGATGAAGAACTGGTCGCCGAGGCGAAGGCGTCGCCCGGCCTCGTGGGCCGCAACCTGGTGGCCGACGTCAGCCGACGCGAGGCGGTGACCTGGAGCGACGATCTGGGCGAGTGGAAACCCGCCTCCCGGGTTAGCGCTGCGACCCAACCGGCACCCGGCGGTGAAAAGCGCCCCCACGTCGTCGCCCTCGACTGCGGCGCGAAGCTCAACATCCTCCGCAACCTCACCGACGCCGGCTGCGACGTCACCGTCCTGCCCTACGACGCCCCCCCGGAAGCGGTGGCCGAACACCAGCCCGACGGGCTGTTCGTGTCCAACGGCCCGGGCGACCCCGCCGCCGTCGAGCCCACCGTCTCGAACCTCCGCCAGATGATCGGCCGGCAGCCCATCTTCGGCATCTGCCTCGGCCACCAGCTCCTGAGCCTCGCCCTCGGGGCCGAGACCTTCAAGCTCAAGTTCGGCCACCGCGGCGGCAACCAGCCCGTCCAGAACCTCGGCACCCAAAAGGTCGAGATCACCAGCCAGAACCACGGCTTCGCCGTCGACCCCGACAGCCTCGCCCGCGCCGGCGGCGAACCGACGCACCTCAACCTCAACGACCGCACCCTCGAGGGCTTCCGCCACCCCGACGAGGCCGTCTTCGCCGTCCAGTACCACCCCGAG
This sequence comes from Planctomycetota bacterium, assembly GCA_039025315.1. Classification (GTDB taxonomy): domain Bacteria; phylum Planctomycetota; class Phycisphaerae; order Phycisphaerales; family Phycisphaeraceae; genus Algisphaera. The sequence continues at coordinate 9,948 of JBCCOP010000008.1, forward strand.
TCCAGCCCCGGGCCGCACGACAGCCGGTATCTGTTCGACTCGTTCGTGAAGATGATGCGGACCGGACGCAGCCCCAACGCCCAGGACATGGCTCCGCAGATGAAACACGCCCAATCAACGTAAATAATTTGTTTAATTAATTTTAAAACAATCATTCCTGCCGGACTCATCCTTGATCCCGCGAGCTGAGGCTCGGAATACAAACGAAATTAACTTTGCGTCGAGCATTGCGGACCGCGGAGCGGTCGATATACTTCAATTGTCTATCTATCTGCTTCATTCAGGGGATACGTATCAAATCGTGTCGCTGCCAAGGAGAAAGCTTGTGAGAAAACAGATGTATCTTCGGTCTGCCTCGGCTCTACGACTTTCGTTTTGTCTAGCAATCTTCACTCTGTTCGTGTCCGGGCCGGCGGTCGGGCAGAGCCAGGTCAACCTGCTCGAGTTTCTCGCCGCGCCGTCCTCCCAAAGCTCGTCGGAGTTGGTTTTTACGAGTAACGCCCTGACCAACGGGCCCGGCACCGTGGGGACCGGCTTCGGCAACGCCGGCAGCGGTGACGGTGCCGATCCACTCGTCAACCAGGACGCGACCGGCCTGCTGGCCACCACCCCTTTCACCGTGACCGGTGTGCCCGGCGGCATCTTCAACACCACGGGCGGCGGCGAATCGACGTTCTTCGACGTCACCATGCTGATCAGCAATCTCGCGGCCACCGCCCCGGCCTCATCCGAGCCTCTTCAGTCCTTCCCGGGCAACTTACTCGTGCAGGAACTCGGTAACGGCACGATCGAGATCTTCAGCACCGACCCCGACCCCGGCGTGGGCGGTGAGGTGCTGCTGCTCTCCGCCACCCTTTCCAATGCCGTGCTCTCCGGCCTCGAGAACTTCCAGAGCGGCAGCGTCGTCAGCGCCAGCCTGGTCTACACCGGCGGTGTTGTCCTGTCCCAGGCCGGCTTTGCCCCCGGGGCGACCGGTCAACTCTCGTTCTCCCTGATCGATATCGACCCTTCCCTCACCATCAACGGCACCAGCGGGTTCCTCAACACGTTCGAGGCCGACGCGACCGGGCTCTTCACGATCATCCCCGAGCCGTCCACCGCCCTGCTTCTCTTGGCCGGCGGATCACTGATCGCCATGCGTCGCCGCGACGCCGCCTGACCAAGCGTCGGTCCCTAGCCGAAACCTCAAAACCGCCCCTAAGTTCGGGGCGGTTGTTTTTTGAAGTATCCCGGCCCGGTCCTCCGGCGAGCTACGCCACCGAACGGGCCGACCGGCGCAGCGTCCACAACCCGGCCGTCCCGCCGCCGACCAGCACCACCGCCTCGGCGGCGCGGTCCAGCAGCGCCGCCGCCGCCGCGGTCGCCGCCTCCACCGGAGCCACCGCCGCGCCGAGCGCCGCGACCACCCACTCGCTGAGCCCCAGCCCGTTCGGCGTCAGCCCGACCAGCTTCACCAGCAGAGACGCCGACGCCAGCACCACCGCGTCGCCGAAACCCACCTCCGCCCCGACAACGCGCATCGCCAGCCAGAGTCGGCCCGCCGCCGCCGCCAGGTCCAACGCCCGCAACCCCGCCCACGCCCACGGCCACGCCGCCCCCATCGGCCGACGCAGCACCCGCTCCGCCACCGGACCGGCCGTCATCGTCGCCAAACCCACCCACGCCGCCGCCAGCCACCACCGGGCCGGCCCCCCGACCAACAGCACCGACCCCACCCCCCCCACCACCACGACGGCCAACCCCAGCACCACCCCCAGGCTCAGCACCGACTGCCGCACCGCCAGCCCGTGGAACCGCCGGAGGTACGCCGCCCGCCCCCACAGCCCCGCCCGCACCGCCGGCACGTAGTTCAGCAGCCCGCTCGCCGCCGTGAGCGCCAGCATCCGCCCGTACGGTACCGGCGGCTCGGCGTCGAACCCCCGCGTCACCGCCCAGAACAACGCCGCGGTCAGCAGCAGGTTCACCCCCACCAGCCCCACCACGGCCGACAACGCCCCCGGCGACTCGTTGACGGCCACCTCCAGCCCCGATCCCGCCACGCCGACCGCCGCGAAAACCACCGCACCCGCCAGCAGACCCAGCCCCAGCACCCACCCCGCGGTCCGGAAGGCCTTTAACAGACGCCGCTCCGCGTCGCTGTGTCCCATCACCCGATCCTACCGCAATCGCCGGCCACGCCGGCTTTCCCGCCGGATCGCCGCGGGACCCGCGTATACTCGCAGTATCACGTCACGTTTCGCGTCCGCACACCGCAGGGGCCCGCCATGAATTCAACCGACCCGACGCCCGACCCCCCGGCCGACCCCCGGGCCGAGGCGAAGCAGCCCGCGGCGCGGTTCGCCACGCCCGGCGGCACCGTCGCCCTGGCGGTGCTGCTCTGGATCGCCGCCTGCATGCTAGCGGTGGCGGCGGTGCTGGTGCTGCCGACGATCGAGCCGGCGACGCCACAGGTCGGGCTGCTGCTGACCTACGCCGCCTTCGCCCCCGCGACGGTGGCGGCCCTGCTGAGCCTGGTGCTGCTGATCGTCGGGTCGGTGCGCTGGGCCGTCTTCGGGCGGTCGGCCCCGCCGTCGGCCACGCTGGATTCGGCCCGTTACCTCGCCGCGCTCGACTCGATCAACCGCCGGCTGCTGCTCAGCGAGACCGCCAAGAAGATCACCTACCGCGCCGAGGACCTAGCCGTGCTCCGCGACACGCTGGAGCAGGACCTGGGGCGCGGCGAGTACGAGGCCGCCATGGTGCTGGTCAGCGAGCTGGCCGGGGCGTACGGCCAGCTCGAAGAGGCCGAGCGGTTCCGCGCCCGGATCGAGGAGGCCCGCCAGAAGCAGCAGGAAGAGAAGATCGCCGCCGGCATCCAACAGCTCGACGCGAAGCTCGTGGACCGCGACTTCGACGCCGCCGCGAAGGAGGCGGCCCGCCTGCGTCGGCTGTACCCCGAAGACCCGGCCGTCGCCGACCTGGGCGACCGCGTCGCCGTCGCCAAGGAGCAGTACAAGCACGAGCTCGAACGCGCGTTCCTCCAGGCCAACGAGCGCGAAGAGGTCGACCGGGCGCTGGACATCATGAAGGTGCTCGACAAGCTGCTGACCGCCAAGGAGGCCGCGCCCTTCCGCGAGGTCGCCCGCGGCGTGGTGGGCAAGAAACGCGACAACCTCGGCGTGCAGTTCAAGCTCGCTGTCCACGACCGCGACTGGACCGCCGCCGTCGCCGCCGGCGAGCAGATCATCAAGCAGTTCCCCAACACCCGGATGGCCGACGAGGTCCGCTCCCGCATCGACCAGCTCCGCGCCAACGCCGGCAACCAACAAACGGCCGCCCCCGGAAACGCCCCCGCCCCGTCCACGCCCGCCAACGCCGCGCCGCCGCGCGAGCAGCCGGCCGTGTCCAACACCGGCATCTCGTTCACGCAGACCGAGGACTGAGCGTGCCCGAGGCCGGAGGGGATCAACCCGTGGACACGTCGGCCGTCGAGCCCTGGGAGTTGCCCGGCTCCGACGGCCGGCCGATCTTCGGCAACACGCACCGCCCGCCCGCCGGCGTCGCCATGATCGGCCGGCTCGTGATCTGCCACGGGTTCAAGGGCTACATGGACTACGGCTTCCTGCCCCGGCTCGCCGACGCCGCCGCAGCCATCGGCTTCGCCGCCCACCGCTTCAACTTCAGCCACGGCGGCGTCACCCGCGACTTCACCACCTTCGCCCGCCCCGACCTCTTCGAACGCGACACCTGGCAGCGGCAGGTCCACGACCTGACCGCGGTCGTCGAAGGACAATGCCCGGAGGACGGCCGGCCGCTCGCGTTGTTCGGCCACAGCCGCGGCGGCGTGACCGCCCTGCTCACCGCCGCGCGGCTGCCGGCCGAGCGGGTCACGCGGGTGATCACCGCCGCGTCCCCCGCCGACGCGGCCCGGCTCGAGCCCGAGGCCCGCGACCGCCTGCTCGCCGACGGCCGGCTCGCCTCGCCGTCGGGGCGGACCGGCCAGACGCTCTACGTCGGCCGCAACTGGCTGACCGAGATCGAGGCCGACCCCGCCGGCCACAACCCGCGGCGGGCGTCGGCGGCGCTCGGCGTCCGGGCCGTCCACCTCCACGGCGACGCCGACCCGACCGTCGACCCGGCCGACCTCGACCGCTACGCCGCGGCCAACCCCGCGGCCGTCACCCGCCGGATCGCGGGGGCGAACCACGTGTTCAACGCGCCGAACCCGCTGCCGCGTGACGCCGAGCTGCCCGGGCCGACCGCGGCGTTGTTCGACGCGGTGCGGGAGACGTTGGGCCCGTTGGCGGGTGCATTGTGGCGGGCCGGCTAACGCGTGACCGTGCCGAGGTCGAGGACGACGCGGCCGGGCAGGGCGAGGTCCACGTTGAGCGTGTCGCGGTCGAGGAACGTGAGCGTGAGGGTCGCGGCGTCGAGGGCGTCGGTGAAGTCGAGGTCGCCGCGGCCGGGCCCGGCGTAGTCGGCGTGGTCGTGTTGCTGGGCGTGGAAGTGGTAGTGGGCCAGGCCCGTGTGCGTCGCGGTGACCAGTTCGCGGGGCGTGACGTACTTGTGGTCGCCGGCCCTGAACTCGGTCGGGAAGGCGGCGGCCACGAAACGCCCGGCGGCGTTCCACGTCAGGACGCCGCCGTACTCGGTGGTGGGTTCGGCGTGGTCGGCGTCGGCCTGCGTGAACCACGCGGCGGTCACGGCCGGGTCGTCCATCGCGTCGAGCACGGCGTCCAGCAGCCGCAGGTCGGCGGGCCCGAGCGTGGCCGCGACCCGGCGGGGGTCGACCCGCGGCCGGTCGAACCGTGGCACGAACCGCCGGCCCGCGAGGCGGCGGTTGACCTCCCCACGCAAACGGTCGGGCGGCGGCAGGCGGTCCCCGTCGGTGCGGGTGAGCACGGGCAGGTGCCGCAGCTCGACGCCGGGGCCGGTCGCGCCGGCCCAGCGTCGGGCCCCCGCCGTCGCGGCCACGGCCGCGTCCCGGCGGTCGGGGTCGTCGGCCCATGTGCGGAGCCGGTCCCAACCCGCGGCGGTCGCGGGCAGGCGGTCGAGCCAGCGCGTCGCGTCGCCCAGCCGGGCCAGCGGCGTCGCGGCCCCGAGGTCGGGGGCGGCGGCGAGGCGGGCGTGGAGGTCGGCCGGCGGGTGGCGGCGGGCCAGCACGACCCACGCCCGTCGGGCGTCGGCCTCGTGGGCCGGCCCGCGGCGGGCCAGGAACTGCAGGAGCGTGCGGTCGACGGGGTGGTCGAAGCCCAGCGGCGGCGGGGGTGCGGCGTCGGTGGCCGCGACGAGGCGGACCAGCGGCCCGGCTTCGGGGCGGTCCGCCTCCGCCACGCCGGGCATCGGCCGGGCGTAACGCGCCAGCAGCGGGCCGACCCATTCGTGCCACCCGCGTTCGGCGGCGAGCCGGCCGAGACGGGCGAGCACCGCGGGCTCGTCGATGCGTACGACACGGGTGCCGACACCGACCCGCAAAGCGTCCGGCGCTTCGGCGGCCAGCCGCTCGACGGCGCGTAGCCGCAACGCCGTCGGCTGGCGGTCGGACCCGGCGAAGAACGATAAGGCCACTCGGTAAGCCTGGACGTTCGGGTCGTCGGCCGGTTGCAGCGGCAGGGTGTCGATCAGCCGGGCGCGGCGTGCGTCGCCGCGGGCCGTGTCGAGCAGCAGAGATACCGTATGGATGCTGTCCGACGTGGGCAGATCGCCGTGGCAGCCGGGGATCGCCGCGGCGGCCGCCAGCAGCACGGCGACACCACGCCACCCGCAGCCCGCGGGCCGGGCGTTGGTCACGGGCGGACGAACAGCGGCCGCTCGCCGTTGCCGCACTCGCGGTACGCCGAGGCGATGAGGTTCTGGGCCGCTTCGCTCATCTCGGGGATCCAGGTCTCGCCGGCGGGGTCGCTGATGAGGAAGCCGCCGTCCATGAGCATCATCTGCTCCTGATCGGTCAGGGTCTCGCCGTCGGCTTGCCGCTGCTGGGCGTCGCGGGCCCGGGGCGAGAGCCGCTGGACGTAGGCGACGAAGGCGCCGACAGATTCGAGCTCGGCGACGGTCATGCCGGCCCGGACGTCGGCCGGGTCGCCGCAGGTCAGCACGACCGCCCGCACCGCGGAGCCCCGGCCGCCGTCGGCGTAGGTCCGCTCACCGGTGCCGCGGTCGAAGGGCGTGAGCTGCGCGCCGCGGTCCACGAACAGCTCGCCGGTGTTGAGGTCCAGGTAGAAGGCGTCGAGCGACCGGCCGCCGGGCCCGCCGCTGTTCTGCCAGACGATCGCCCCCAGCGCGACGACCAGCAGCACCACCGCCAGGATGGTGGCCACCGCCGAGTTGTTGTTCAGGTACTCTCGCAAGCTCATCGGGCCGGTCTCCTTGGGTCTTAGCGCGGCGAACGCCGCGGTGAAGTGAAACCAGAGTGTACTCATCGCCGCCGCGGAGACAACGCGGCGGCGCGGGACGCAGGGGCAGCGGGTCAGTCCAGCCGCATGCGGTATTCGAGCCGGGCCTGGCCCAGGTCGTTGATCCAGGTGCGGACCGCGTCGGGCGAGACGCGGTCGAGGTCCAGCGACACCGACGGCGCGGCGGACGACGCGCCGATCAGGCCCAGCAGGCCGGGCGTGCGTTGGCGGATCACGGTGACCCGCGCGTCTTCGGGTAGCGCGGCGAGCTCGATCGCCTTGTCGATCGCGTCGTCGAGGTAGCCGACCGAGTCGGCCAGCCCGTTGGCGGCGGCCTCCGCGGCGGTGAACACGTCGCCGCTCGCCAGCGCCTCGACCTGCGTGCGGTCGAGGTTGTCCCGGCCCGCATCGACGACGGTGACGAACCGCTCCCACGCGGAGTTCAAAAGATTCTTGAGCACGGCCTCGTTCTTTTCGCCAGACTCGGTCAGCTCGCCCGCGTCGTCTTTCCAGTTCTCGAAGAGGTTGTTGGCGGTCGCCTTCTCGGCCGAGCCGTCGGCGACCACGACGTTCATCTCGACGCCGAGCTTTTCGATCATGCCCTCGACGGCGGGGATCTGCGCCATGACACCGATGCTGCCGGTGATACCGGTCTGCTCGCAGACGATGTGGTCGGCGGGGGCGGCGACGTAGTAGCCACCGCTGGCGGCGACGGCCCCGAGGCTGGCGACAACTTTCACGTCCGGGTGTTCGGCCTGGAACCGGGTGACGCGGTGCCAGATCTGGTCCGACGCGGTCACGCCGCCGCCCCCGGACGTGACGCGGAGGACGACGGCCGCGGGCACGTCCCGGTCGAGCTTGTCGAAGCTGCGGCGGACGTAGTCGGCCATCAGGTCGTCGATCCCGCCGTTGATCGGCAGGACGACGACGCGTTGGTCGCCCTCGCCGACGCCGGGCCGGTACTCGACCTCGCTGGCCGAGGCGAAGACGGTCGCGGCGTAGAACAGCCCGAGGTAGACGTTGAGCCCCAGCGACAGCAGCACGACGGTGGCGAGCAGCGAGGTGAGGACTTTGGCGGCGACGCCACGCTGCTTCGGCGGCGCGGGGTAGGCCGGGGGCAGGTAGCCGGGCGGCGGCGGGGGCGGCGACGCGAGGGCGGCGGTGTCCACGGGCGGCCGGCCGGGGTCGGTCGGGCTTCCGGGGGTGTCTGGGTCGCGGAAGGCAGAGCCGTCGGAGTTCGGGTCGTCGGGCATGTCGTGGGTTCTCCGGGGGCGAGCGGTCGGGGATGAAGCCGGCGGTCCGACATGGTACGCCCGGGCTCCGACAGCGGGTTCGGCGGAAGGACCCCGGGGCGTCACGCGAGAAGTTCCGGGGGCGGGGGTATCATCGGTCGCGATGGCGACGCACCTGCATCTCGACCCGTTCAGCGGCATCGCGGGGGACATGTTCCTCGGGGCGTTGGTCGACCTGGGCGTCGAGGTCGGGGCGTTGCGGGCGGCGTTGGCGCCGCTGCCGGTGGAGCGGTCTTACGACATCGTGACCCGGCGGGTCAGCCGGCACGGGATCGGGGCCGTCGACCTGAAAGTCCGGGTCGAGCCGGCGGAACACGGTGACGGCCACCACCACACGCACTACCCGCAGCTGATGGAGATGGCGGCCGCGTTGGACACGACGCCGCGCGGCCGGGAACGGGCCGGGGCGGTGGTCACGGCGCTTGCCGACGCCGAGGCGCGGGTCCACGGCACGCCGCGGGAGAAGGTCCACTTCCACGAGGTCGGCGCGGTGGACTCGATCGTGGACCTGCTCGGCGCGGCGGTCGCGTTGGAGCTTCTGGACATCGACACGCTGTCGTGTGGCGCGCTTCCGATCAGCCGGGGGTTCGTGCGCTGCGACCACGGGCTGATGCCGGTGCCCGCGCCGGCGACGGCGTACCTGATGGAGGGGCTGCCCACGGTGGGCGTGGACCGCCGCGGCGAGCTGGTCACGCCGACGGGCGCGGCGATCGTCCGGGCGTGGTGCGGGTCGTTCGGGCCGCCGCCGGCGATGACGCTGCGCGGCGTGGGCTACGGGGCCGGCGACCGCGAGGACCCGGACGTGCCGAACCTGCTGCGCGTGATGCTGGGTGAGACGACACCGGCGGGCAAGCACGGCCCGATGACGCCCGACGAAGCACGGGCGGTCGCGTTGCCGCCGGTGGCGTAGCCGCCGCGTCAGGCCTGGGAACCGTATCGCATGCAGTTGCTCTTGCTCGGGCTGGCGTTGGTCGTGTTCCTGCACGATGCGCCCGAGGCGGCCGGGCTGCGGGTGGCGCTGCCGGCGTGGGCGACGCTGGGCGTGGTGCTGTTGCCGAAGCTGGCCGTCGGCCTGGGGTATTGGGCGTGGTGCGCTGCCGTGCGTCGCCGGCTCGGGACGCCGGGCGGGCTGCGGTCGCTGAACCGGCTGCACCGCGGCGCGGCGGCGCTGCCGATCGTGGCGTTGGGGCTGTACGTGACCGACCTGTGGGCCGGGGCGTTGGACACGGTGCGTGGACCCCACGACTTGTCTCGGGGTACGCTCGGCGTGCGGGACACGATCCTGCTCGATGAGCTGGTGGTGATGCTGCCGACGCTGGGGCTGGTGGTGTTTTCGTGGTGGGCGTACGCACCGATCGACCGGCGGCTGCGGGAGGCGGCGCTGATCCGGCGGGCGGACGCGGGGCTGCCGATCTACCCGGTGTGGGGCCGGGGGCGGTACGTGTGGATGCAGGCGCGTTTCCAAATGGGGCTGATCCTCGTGCCGCTGCTGCTGATCCTGGCGTGGTCGGAGTCGGTGGTGCGGCTGGTCGGGGCGGGGGTGGTCAGCAACGATGCGGCGATGTGGCTGATGCCGGGCGGGGCGGGGCTGGTGTTCGTCGCGGCGCCGCTGATCGTCCGCCGGCTGTGGGACACGGTGCCGCTGCCGGCCGGGCCGACGCGGGACCGGCTCCTGGCGGTGTGCGAACGCCACGGCGTCAGGGTCCGCGGGCTGCTGCTGTGGCGCAGCTTCGGCGGCATGATCAACGCCGCGGTCGTCGGGCTGTTCGGGCCGCTGCGGTACATCCTGCTGTCCGACGGGCTGCTCGATCAGGTTGGAGAAGAACAGGTCGAGGCGGTGCTAGCCCACGAGCTGGGCCACGTGAAGCTCCACCACCTCGCTTGGCTCGCCGCGGCGGCGCTGGCGTTGGGCGTGGCGTTGTCGGGGCTGGGCGAGTGGGCGCTCGGCGCGGTGAGCGAACCCTGGATACTCGCGGTGGCCGCCGCGGCGGGGCTGGTGGCGTGGGCGGCCGGCTTCGGCTGGGTGTCGCGGCGGATCGAGCGGCAGGCGGACACCTTCGCGGTGCGGCACATGGCCCAAGCCTCGGCCACGCACCACGAGACACCACCCGAGGTCTTCGACGCCGCGTCGGTCGACGTGATGGTCGACGCCCTGCAGAGCGTCGCCGTGCTCAACCACGTCCCGCCCACACGGCGCAGCTGGCGGCACGGCTCGATCGCCTGGCGGCAGGACTACCTCCGCACGCTGGTCGGAACGCCGCTAAGCCGCGCCCCGATCGACCGGCTCATGCGACGCGTCAACGCGGCCCTCGTCGTGGTGCTCGCGGCGGGGCTGGCGTGGTACGCGTTCGGATGAAACCGCCCGGCGGCCCCCGGACATTACACTCCCCGCCCCATGAAACACCTGAACCTGCCGAACGACTGGACCGTCACCGCTGTGGGCGACACGGCACACGTCCCCGCCGAGATCGCCGGCCAAGCCGTCCCCGCGACGGTGCCGGGCTGTGTCCACACCGACCTGCTCGCCGCCGGGCTGATCCCCGACCCGTACGTGAGCGACAACGAGCTCAAGGTCCAGTGGATCGGCCGGACCGACTGGCGCTACGCCGGGAGGTTCACGCTGATCGCCGCCGACCTCGACGCCGAACGGATCGACCTGGCGTTCGACGGCCTCGACACGATCGCCACCGTCGAGCTCAACGGCCAAATCGTCGGCCATAGCGACAACATGCACCGCCGCTACCGCTTCGACGCCGGGGCGGTGCTGCGTGAAGGAACCAATGAGCTGACCGTCACCTTCGCCGCCGCCCTGCCCCACGCCGAGGCGGCCCGCGACCGTCACGGCTACCTGCCCGCCACCGGCAACGGCTCGAACCCCCAGAAGCCTCACAACTTCATCCGCAAGATGGCGTGCAACTTCGGCTGGGACTGGGGACCGGCCCTCACCACCGCCGGCATCTGGCGCGAGCTGCGGCTCGAGGCCTGGGACACCGCCCGCCTCGCCGACCTCCGCCCCGCCACGCGCTCGATCGACACCGCCGGCCGGGCCACGCTCGATGTCCACGTCGACCACGAAACCCCCGAAACCCCCGGAAGCCAAGCCGACGGCGTCACCCTCCACGCCTCGCTGACCGGCCACGGCTACACCAGCGAGCAGTCCGCTGCGCTCACCGCCCCCGACAACACCACCACCGTCACCTTCACCGTCGACCACGCCTCCCTCTGGTACCCCGTCGGCCACGGCGACCAGCCGCGCTACGACCTCACCGTCGCCCTCCAAACCGCCGACGGCCACACCCTCGACACCCGCACCCACCGCGTCGGCCTGCGCACCTGCAAACTCGTCACCCCCGAAGACCCCCCCGCCCCCTCGCCCCCGCCCGGCCACGCCGACGACCTGCCCCGCGGCAGCGGCATGACCCTCCACGTCAACGGCAAGCCCGTCTTCTGCAAGGGCGCCAACTGGATCCCCGACGACTGCTTCCCCTCCCGCCTCACCCGCGACCGCCTCCGCGACCGGATCACCAAGGCCCGCGACGCGAACATGAACATGCTCCGCGTCTGGGGCGGCGGCACCTACGAATCCCACGACTTCTACGACCTCTGCGACGAGCTCGGCCTCCTCGTCTGGCAAGACTTCCTCATGGCCTGCGCCGCCTACGTCGAAGACGAACCCTTCCTCTCGTCCATCCGCGAAGAAGCCCGCGACAACGTGGCCCGCCTGGCTTACCACCCCTCGCTTGTCATGTGGTGCGGCAACAACGAAAACCTCTGGGCCTACGACGAGTGGTCCCACGACGGCCAGAAGTGGCGCGACTTCCTCGGCGACCGCGGCTGGGGACCCAAGTACTACTTCGAGGTCTTCCCCCGGGTCACGGCCGACCTCGCCCCCACCACCCCCTACTGGCCCGGCAGCCCCTACTCCGGCCCCACCGAACCGCGCGCCAACGCCCCCCACCGCGGCGACGTCCACCTCTGGGACGTCTGGCACGGCCGCGGCCAGTACCGCAACTACCTCGGCCACGCCCCCCGCTTCGCCAGCGAGTTCGGCTACCACGGCCCGCCCACCTGGCCCAACCTCGCCGACAGCGTCCCCCCCGAACACTGGGCCTGGGACTCGCCCGGCATGAACCACCACAACAAAAACTCCTCCGACCGCCCCGGCCAGGCCCAGACCCACCAACGCATGGCCGACGACTTCGTCCCGCCTGTCCCCCCCGCCGACGCCCCCCCCGATTCTCCCGAAGCCCGCGCCGCCTTCGACGACTGGCTCTACCTCGCCCAGGTCATGCAGGCCCGCGCCCTCGAGATGGGCGTCGCCTGGTTCCGCGCCCTGCACCCCTACTGCAGCGGCGCCCTCTACTGGCAGTTCAACGACTGCTGGCCCGTCTCCAGCTGGTCCGCCCTCGACAGCCACGGAAACCGCAAACCCCTCTGGTACGCCACCCGCCGCTTCTTCGCCCCCCGCCTCCTCACGATCCGCCCCCGCAAAACATCGCCCAACGCCACCGACGTCGGCCCCCTCGCCCTCTACGCCCACAACGACCAAGACACCCCCTGGCAAACCACCGTCCACCTCCATCGCTGCAACGTCCAGGGGCACCCCGTCGACACCCAGACCCTCACCCTCGACGTCCCGCCCCGCGACGTTCAACGCCTCGACGTCCCCGACCCCTGGCACGACGACCCCGAGCACTCCTTCCTCACCGCCCAACCCTCAAATTCAGATGACACGGCCAACCCCGGAAGTGCCGACAACCCCGGAAGTGCCGCCGACCCCGTCGCCCCCGCCTTCTGGTGGTTCGCCCCCGACAAAGCAATCGCCTACCCCGAAGCCGATTTCGACACCACCCTCAACCACGCCCCCACCCCCGGAACGTACACCCTCACCGTCACCGCCCGCAGTCTCCTCCGCGACCTCTGCGTCTTCGCCGACCGCCTCGACCCCGTCGCCGAGGTCTCCGACCAAGGCGTCACCCTCCTGCCGGGCCAGTCCCACGCCTTCACCATCCGCAGCCGCGCCACGCTCACTCGGGAAGCCCTCACCGCCCCGCCGGTCCTGCAAACCGTCAACCGCTTCGGCCGCCCCGCGACCGCCGCGACGTAAGACCAAGCCCAGGTCCGCCTACCCCGCCGCGGCCAGCCGCCGGTCCAGCGGCGAGACTACGCCCATGACCCCGCGCGGCCCATCCTGCATGACGTGCGTGTAGATCATCGTGGTCTTCACGTTCGCGTGCCCGAGCAACTCCTGCACCGTGCGGATGTCGTAGCCGTCTTCCAAGAGGTGCGTGGCGAACGAGTGACGCAGCGTGTGGCACGACGCCTTCTTCGTGATCCCCGCCGCCCGCACCGCCCGCTGCACCGCTTTCTGGATGCTGTTCTCGTGCAGGTGACGCCTGACCACGACTTCACCCACCCCCGCCACACCCAGCCGCTCCGCCGCCCGCCGCATCAGACCGTCGTCCTCCAGCGGCGCTCCCCCGGTCTCGCCCTCTCCGTCCATCAGCAACCGCGCCACCGGCCACGCCGTCAACCGTGTGCTGGCAAACACGAACTGCCACCCCAACGACCGCGCGCTGCCGGGGGTCTTCATCGCCTGCGCGTACGGCAACGGCACCCAGCCGTGCGACTGCCCGTCGCCGCGCTTCAGGTCGGCCTCGTGCTGCCGCTCCCGCCACTTGAACTGCACCCCCATCGCTTCCACACACGCCCCCGGAAGGATCGCCGCCCGATCCTTGCCCCCCTTCCCGTCCCGCACCGTGACCCGGCCGCGTTTTAAATCGACGTCCTTGACCCGCAGCCGGCAACACTCCATCAGCCGCAGCCCCGCCCCGTACATCAGCCCCCCCATCAACCCGTGCACCCGCATCAACCACGGGTTGCCCGCCTCGGCCCGTAACGCGTCCAATACCCGCTCCACTTCCGCTTTGCTTAGCACTTCCGGCAACCGCTGCGGCCGCTTCGCGCGCGTAGCGTCGAAGTCCTCCAACTCTATTTTCAAGACCTTCGTGTAAAGGAACACCAGCGCGTTGAGCGCTTGGTTCTGCGTGGACGAGGCCACCTTCCGCCCGACCGCCAGATGCGTCAGAAACGACTCGATGCCTGCTTCGCCCAACGCTTCCGGGGCCACCCACCGCCCGGCCCGCTCGCGGTGAAACCGCAGATACCGCTCGATCCATCGGCCGTAAGCCTGCTCGGTCCGGAAGCTGTAATGCCCCCGCCGCAGCGTCTCGTGAACCCGGGCCATGAGCTTCATGCACCCACGGTAAATTCTGTTTTCGATAAAATCAATACCGTAGTTTTGTTAGGGTATTCGACGGCACTGAAACCTTGACACGGCGCCAACCATTCGTCATGCTCGCAACCGGTGGCAGACGTTCTGCCGAATCAATTCTGTCGAATAACTGTTAGCCCCCTATGCGGTACGTCGCTGCATTCGTCTGCGCATTCACGCTCCTCGGATGCAACAGCGAGGTTGAGCAGCGCCGCCAGCACACGCTAGAGCGCATGGACTATGGAGCTGGCACCGCAGAATCCGAGCGTGTCCAGCAGTTGGTCGTGACTGCTCTTGAGCAGGCAGACACTACCTCGCTGCAGTCGCCACAGCTCGTCAATGTCACAATGCGGGTCGTGCCCGATGAAACGAAGCGGGGCACGCTGGGTGTCGATTGGATCTCGGCTCAGCCTGACGCCGATGGTATTCGTGTTCACTTTGGCGATGGTAGTCAAAGCGACATCCCCTTCGACGACGTCGAGATTACATACAACGAGCAGGAGGCGGAAACAATGGTTCTGTTCGTTGGCAATCCATTTGTCGAGCGAGAACATCCCAATGCCTGGGAGAAGCTATTGACTGATCCGGAAGCGATGGTTGTGCTCATCGATAATGGAAAGGCCGTCTCGAACGAGCAGTCGATCCACCGTGTCGAGTTCGGGGGCTAACCACCGGCTGCAGTTGACCGGCGACGCCCGCGAGTAGAATGGCGTCGTCGGTGGGACGCCCCCTTCCGCGGGCGGCCGGCAACTGAGCCGAATTACGTTAGGTTGCTCTCTCTTCTCCGGATCGGGATTTCTATACTCGCGGCTATGCGTTTCACCAAGATGCACGGGCTCGGGAACGATTACGTCTACATCGACGGGTTCACCGAAACCGTCGCGGACCCCGCGGCGTTGGCGGTGGCGGTCGCGGACCGGCACTTCGGCGTCGGCGGCGACGGGCTGATCCTCGCCCTGCCCCCGGAAGTTGATCACTCCGCGGCTCATGTTCGCATGCGCATGTTTAATGCAGACGGGAGCGAAGCCGAGATGTGCGGCAACGGCATCCGCTGCGTCTGCAAGCTCGTCCACGACCACCGGCTTGGGCCGCCGGAAGTTCATACCGCCAACCCCATGCTGGTCGAGACGGGCAACGGGGTGTTGTCGCTGGCGTACACACTCGGGGGCGACGGGAAGGTGGAGACGGTGGCGGTGGACATGGGCCGGCCGGTGCTGGACCTGCCGGGGGTGCCGGTCGATGAAAGCAAGCTCGACGGGCGGCTCGAGGGGGCGGTGTTCGTCGGCATGGGCAATCCCCATGCCGTGCTGTTCGTCGACGGCGACCGGCCGCTGGAGCAGCCGGAACTGGGGGCGGAGCTCGAGCACCACCCCGCGTTTCCGAACCGGATGAACGTCCACTTCGTTCGCCCCCGGAAGGATCGAACCGGCGGTTTGTCACGGACCGAGGTTGATGTCTACCACTGGGAGCGGGGCAGCGGGGCGACGCTGGCGTGCGGGACCGGGGCGTGTGCGGTGGCCGTGGCGGGCGTCGTCACCGGGCGGACGGGCCGGACGCTGACGGCGCACCTGCCGGGGGGGGCGCTGCGGCTGGAGTGGCCGGCGGACGACGCGGCGGTGACGATGACGGGGCCGGCGGTGGAGGTGTTCACCGGGGAGTGGCCCGGCGGGTGAACGGCGTCCCGGCGGCGGTATACTCGCGGGTATGGCGAAGCGATCCGTTGCCGTGTGCTTGTTGATGGTCTTGTTTTTACTTCCGGGGGGAGGGTGTGCGTCGCCGGAGGCGTGGGTGATCGTGTCGGTGCGGGACCGGCTGGACCGCCGGCCGATCGAGGAGCCGGTGGTCACCGTGGCCCCACGGGCCGGGTCGCTGGGCTCGCCCACGGCCGAGGTCTCGCGGCAGGCCAACGCCTACGGCACGGCCCGGGTCCGCCTCGCCACCGGGCAGACCAAGTACCGCGTCACCGTCGACGCGCCGGGGTACGACTTGTTTACGTTCGATCTGCCGAACCTCGACGGGTTTTTTCCGTCGGGCCGGTGGCTGCGGGGCGAGAACGCCCGGCGGTACCAGCTGCGGCCCGACAACGAGTTGGAACTGATGGTGACGATCGAGCCGGGCGGGGAGTGATCCGCGTGGCGGACGCGGGACGCTGCGCGTCGCCCGCTAAACGTTGACCTCGCGGAACCAGGCGTTGGTACGTTGGTCGCGGAGGGCGCCGGGCTTACGGTCTTTGGGGGCGTCGGCGGATTCGGGGTACTCGATGAAGACGCCGGCGAGGAAGCGTTCGGCGGCGGGGATGCCGAGGCGGGCGAAGACCTCGGGGTTGCGGAGGCGGCCGCCGCTGGACCAGTAGGTGCCGAGGCCGTGGGCGGTGAGCAGCAGGAGGAGGTTCTGGGTCAGGGCGGCGGCAGCGGCGAGGTGTTCTTCGTCGCGGCCGATCTGTTTGTGGCGGGGCAGGTTGGAGGCTTGTTGGGCGGCTTCGTCGTGGAACTCCGGGAGCCAGGTGACGATGACCAGGGCGTCGCAGCCGGCGGCGAGGAGGGGTTCCTTGGAGGTGACGCCGAGGTCGTCGCGGAGGTGGGCGGCGAGGCGGTCGGCGGCGTCGCGCCAGAGCAGGTGGGCCCGCCAGGGCTCGGCGAGGCCGTCGATGTTGCGGGGGTAGTGGAACGGGGCCATGCCGGCGTCGGCGACGGCGTGGCGGACCTGGTCGTTGCGCTGCGCGGCGACCCCCTCCGGGAGCGGGGGGCGGGTTCCGGGAGTCGTGAGGACTTTTTCGGTGCGGCGGCGGCGGACGACGTCGGCGACGACCGCGGCGGCGTCGGGGGGAAGCGGGGTGGAGGGGTCGGTGGGCACGGCGAAGGTTAGGAACTTAAAGCGCTAAGCCGCAAGCGGCTTATAAACCCAGGAGGCGTTCGACGAAGTTGATGTCGACTTCGCTCTTGCGGAAGCTGCCGTTCTTCAAGAGGCGGATGTGCAGGGGGATGGTGGTCTTGGTCGGGCTGATGTGGAACTCGGTCAGGGCGGCGAGGAGGGTGTTCATCGCGGTCTCGCGGTCTTTGCGATGGACGATGAGCTTGCCGATCATCGAGTCGTAGTTCGGCGGGATGCGGTAGCCGGAGTGGCAGTGGGTGTCGAGGCGGACGCCGAAGCCCCCGGAAGGGTAGAACTCCTTGACCAGGCCCGCGGAGGGGATGAAGCCCTTGTCGGGGTCCTCGGCGTTGATGCGGACCTCGATGGCGTGGCCGTTGACCTTGATGTCGCGCTGCTTGAAGGGCAGGGGCTGGCCGGCGGCGACCTGGATGGTGGACTTGACGATGTCGACGCCGGTGATCATCTCGGTGACGGGGTGTTCGACCTGGACGCGGGTGTTGACCTCCATCAGGTAGAACTGCTTCTTCGAGTCCATGAGGAACTCGACGGTGCCGGCGGTGTGGTACTTCGCAGCTTTGGCGAGGCGGGCGGCAGACTTGCAGAGCGTCTCGGCTTCGCTGCGCGTCAGCACCGGGCAGGGCGCTTCCTCGATGAGCTTCTGCTTGCGCCGCTGCATGGTGCAGTCGCGTTCGTAGAGGTGCACGACGTTGCCCTGGGTGTCGCCGATCACCTGGACCTCGACGTGACGCGCGTTCTCGATGAATTTTTCGAGGTAGACCGTGCCGTCGCCGAAGGCGTTCTCGGCCTCGGCCTTGGCGGCCTTCATGCCGGAGCGGAGCGAGCCGTCGTTGTGGGCGACGCGCATGCCCCGGCCGCCGCCGCCGGCCGACGCCTTGATCATCACGGGGTAGCCGATGTCCTTGGCGAGTTTGAGCGCGTCCGCTTCGGTCTCGACCGCGCCTTTGCTTCCGGGGGAGGTCGGGACTTTTTGTTTGATGGCGAGCTGCTTGCAAGCGACTTTGTCGCCGAGGGTCTGCATGGCCTCGACCGATGGGCCGATGAACTCGATGTTGCAGGAGCGGCAGACCTCGGCGAAGTGGGCGTTCTCGGCGAGGAAGCCGTAGCCCGGGTGGATCGCGTCGACGTTGGCGATCTCGGCGGCGGCGATGATGCGGGGGATGTTGAGGTACGACTCGTTGGGCGGCGGCGGGCCGATGCAGATCGCCCGGTCCGCCATGGTGACGTGCTTGGACTCGGCGTCGGCCTCGGAGTAGACGGCCACGGCCTCGACGCCCAGCTCGTGCGCCGCCCGGATGATGCGGACGGCGATCTCGCCACGGTTCGCGATGAGGATGCGGGAGAACATGAGTTCGCAGTCGCTGCAGGGCGAGCCGGCTGCTGTGAAGCCGGTCCGGGCCGGCACGGCCCGGCTCGCCGGAGTTAATCAATCCAACATCACGGCCGGACCCGGTACAACGGCTGGCCGTACTCCACGGCGTCGCCGTTCTTCACCAGCGTCTCGACGATGGTGCCGCTGCACTCGGCCTTGATCTCGTTGAAGACCTTCATCGCCTCGACGATGCAGACCACCGTGTCGGGCTTCACCGCCTCGCCGTCGGACACGAACGCCTCAGCGTCGGGGTTCGACGCGGTGTAGAACGTGCCGACCATCGGGCTGACGATCTCGACGAGGTCGTCGTCGGCCGCCCCCCCGGAAGTATCGCCTCGATCACCGGCGGCGTCGCTCGGCGTGGGGGCGGGGGCAGCGGGAGTCGGGGCGACCGGTGTCGGGACATACGACACGCCGCCGGAGGCAATACTTCCGGGGGGGGTGCCGCGTTTGAGTTTGATTTTTTCGCCGTCGCCCTCGAGGTCGATCTCGGTGAGGTCGTTATCGACCATCATCTTGATCAGCTGGCGGATCGTCTTGAGGTCGTTCATGGGGGGTTGCCGGGGAGCGGGGATCAGGGGTCAGAGCCGGAGCCGTAACCCTAGAGGATCGCGGATTCTAACGACTTGGGCAAGTCGGTCAGCACCCGTTTACCCCGCGGTGTAACGAGTACGTCGTCCTCGATCCGCACCCCTCCGACCCCCGGAAGATAGACCCCGGGCTCGACCGTCACGACATGGCCGGGCTCGAGCACGCCGTCGCCCGCCAGCGGCGAGAGCCGCGGCGCTTCGTGGATGTCCAGGCCGAGGCCGTGGCCCAGGCCGTGGCCGAACTGCTCGCCGTAGCCCGCGTCTGTAATGACCTTGCGGGCGGCCGCGTCGACGTCGGTGAGCTTCGCGCCGGGCCGGACCGCGTCGATGCCTGCCTGCTGCGCTTCGAGTACGACGCGGTAGACCTCGCGCATCTTCCGCGACATCCCGCCGAGGCCGACCACTCGCGTCATGTCGGAGCAGTACCCCCGGAACTTCGCGCCCCAGTCGATCAGCACCAGGCCGTTCTTCTTCAGCTTCCGGGGGCCGGGGATGGCGTGGGGCAGGGCCGCGTTGGCGTCGGCCGCGACGATCGACGGGAAGCTCACCCCGTCGGCCCCGAGCGCCCGCATCCGGTACTCCAGATAAGCCGCGACCTCGGACTCCTTCTGCCCCGGCTCGATGAAGTCGCGCAGCTCGAGAAACGCCCGCTGCTGGACCTTCGCCGCTTTGCGGATCAGCTTGACCTCGTCGTCGGTCTTCACCGCCCGCTGCGTCAGCAGCCCGTCGTCCCACGCCACAACCCGCCGCCGGCCGAGCTTCTTGGCGATCGCCCCGAACCGCCCCACCGTCACGTACGCCTCCTGCACCGCGACCCGCCGCAGGTTCCGCCGGTCGGTGAGCTTGTCGAGTTCCTCGACCAGCGACTTCTTGCGCATCACCACCCCGACGTGCGGCGCCTCCCGCCCGATCTGCTCCTCGAACCGCGAATCACTCAGCACCGTCGGCCGGCCCCGCCGCGCCGGCACCACCAGCCACGAGTCGTCGCCCACAAACCCCGTCAGGTACCGGATGTCCACCGGGTTGACGACCAGCAACGCATCGAACCCCGCTGCGAGCAACCGCTTCCGCACGGCATGGACACGGTCGGCAAATTGCTTTGGGGCAGGCGGCTTGGGCATGCCCTTAATTTAACGCAACCCAACCGTGCCGACCGCCGCGGACGCAGCCCCGGCTTATTCAAGTTTCCGAACCCCCTACGAATCTCAAAGCCCACTCACCCCGCCCCCACGCTCCCAAAAGCACCAATGAGCCGGCTGCCACTTCCGGGGGGACTTCCGGGGGCGGGGCTCAGACTTTGAGTCCAGACTCAACGCCCCAGCCGCACGACCCGCCCGCTTAAACAAGGCAAACGAGGCACGGATCAAGGCAAGCGGGCGGGGAAACAGGACACACCCGCCACAACGCATCACAAGCCTTCCCTGCATCTTCTGGTTTTGCCCCGCGGCCTGAGCGAACCCGCCATGAAACAGAGCAAACACGCGCTGAAACAATGCTCACCCGCTGTTGAACACGTCAAACCACCCCCGGAACAATGCACCCCGGCCAGGAAACATTGCGTGCGGGTCTTGAAACCATGCAACCAAGGGCTGAAACAACCCACACCTGCTTGGTTGCAGGACAACCCTTGCAGAATTGAACCCACACCCGACGCGTTTCAGGGCAACCACGTCAAGATTTTAACCGTTCTTACAATGAGACAAGCCACGCATGCGTTGAATGGAGGCTTTCGCCTCTCTGAACCATACACGGCAACGTTGAAACCGTGCGCACCCGTCACGAACCAGACCACGTGGCAGATGAATACTCCGTCACACGTAGCCTTTCGCTCGGCTGCAGTTCGTAGGGTGGGGTGAGTCTGCGAACCTCACCGAGTGTGTGGCGGGGCGTGGTGGGGTTCGCATCGCTCGTCCCACCCTACCTGCTGCAACTCTCGGCCGGGGCATCGCTAAGCCTCTGCCCCAGCCACCCGCCGGGTTAGTCCGATCCTGAATGGGGGCGGTCAGAATCAAGAAAGGGGGAGCTAAGCTTTACCAAGTTGCTTATTCTCTCTATAAATATTTGTGTAATCTAGGCGTGAAACGACGATCACTGACAAAAGGAGTTTTGTCAGTGCCACTCGTGGTTCGGTGACGATTGATGGTGACGTAGTGGTGTAAATCAGGAATCGCGATATGCAGCACGCTATTTAATGAGCGAACTTTAACGATTGACGGTGATCGAATTCCTCGGAACACTAAACCGAAACACCAAGGTATACCCAAAGACGCGATATAACCATGCGATGAACCAAAGTCGCGGACGACGCGTCGTTTGAATTAATGTTTTTTGATCGCGACTCGGTTATTACTGACACTAGTTAAGACTAAGACATTGGCCAATATCAAAGAACAACTCGCTAACGTGCTCTCGGACGCCGATTGCCACGACAACTTTCGTGAATACGTCAAAACAGTGCGCGACAACATGGTATATACGGAATCCGCTTTGTGGAAGACCGGGCGAACTATGCTCGTATTCATCATCGCATTCGAGTTGCTGAATCGAGCCATCATTGCCGAAGTGTCTTTCGGGGGATTTAAAATCACGGATCTCGACCTAATTCGGCGTTTTCTTCCGCTTGGCGTTGCATATTTCTACTATCAAACGTCCTCGTTTATTGCCCTGCGAAGATTTCTCAAGGAATTACACGACCAATCGTTCCGTCTGCTTTACCCCGAGATGTATGAACATAATCTTGAGTGCTACGTCCATCCACCGTCCGCATTCGAGACCGAGCACATCGTAGAACTCAACACGGGAGGCGTGTTGAAGACTCTGATAGGCAGTCTTTCTGTTCCGCTCATGTTTGCTATCGTCGTTGGACCTGTTCTGTTTCAAGGATATGCAATGTTTTATACTTTTCGAGCTTTCGGTTTAGCGGATATCATCGTGTGGATAGTTGCATTAGCTTCACTTGCCTTTACCGTTCAGGGCATTCTACTAATATTTAGTATTGACAGACTTGCGTCTGCCTAACCTTCGCAAGTACCGGAGCGGTCGATCTGGCGGATTCAGATTGGCCCATCCCTGGCGGCCGTCCGGTGATGTGTGCCGTTCGTGCACAAAATGCCACGTCATTGGAATGATCATGGTTCTGAGCTAAAGGCAATGTCTGAGTAACAGCTGCGTCAAGCGATTTCCAGGTGCCGGGGAGGGAGCAAGCGCGGGGTCTGCCAGCCAAAGCCCGCAGGTCTTGGAAACGGGCATGGGAAGCAGTGGAAAGCGAATTGGCCACGCGCACCACGGAACCCGCGAACTAACCGATGTCGGCCATTGTTCGGACACGCCCACGAATGAGCGAAATCATTGAGTCGTCCGTTTCCTCCAGCAGGCGGCTCGCACCTGATCATTCCGCCAGACTGTTAATCGGGTGCGGTGTATCGCTGCATGCGGGCCACGCCCTCGGCGAAGCGTTGGTGGCGCTGGTCGAGGAACTTGTGGCGGTCCATGTTGGGTTGCCAGACGTCGTCCCCGGAAGGTTCGGCGGTTTGGGATTTGGCGAATTCGGCGAAGGAGGGTGGGGTGGGGTGGAGGTGGTGTTGTTTTGGACTGCGTCGGTGTAGGCGGCGAGGAGGGCGGCGCCTTTGGCGGAGCCTTCCTGGTCGCCGGCGTTGGCGTGGATGGGGACGCCGAGGAGGTCGGCGTAGAGCTGGGGGGCGAAGCCGTCTTTGGATTTGAGGGCGCCGCCGGTCATGACGACGCGTTTGATGCTGCCGGTGTGGGGTTTGAGCTGTTCGAGGCCGTAGCGGAGGGTCATGCAGGGGGACTCGAGGAGGAGGTAGGCGAGGAGGCCGGGGTTGGCGATGGCGTCGATGCCGAGGTGTTGGAGGGCCGCTTTGGCGTGGGGGAGGTCGGTGACGTTTTCGCCCTGGAAGAAGCCCCAGAGGAGGGGGCCGTCGGCGTCGGGGGTGGCGGCCTGGGCGAGGTCGGTGAGGGTGTCGGCGATGGTGGCGAAGGGTTGGTTGGCGAGTTTGGAGAGGCCGGTGACGTATTGGGCGAAGGCGACGGTGCCGGAGCGGCAGCAGACCATGAGCATGGTTTTGCCGTCGGGGCCGGCGAGGACGTTGACGGCTTCGCCGGTGGCGTGGTCCTGGACGATGGCGGGGACGAGGCCGTGGTCGTCGTAATTCACGTTGCGGCGGGTCGAGGTTTCGCGGTCGGCGTCGGACACGGCCGGGGCTCCCGGAGTGGGCGGGGCGGCGGGCCGGGCGCAGCCGATTACAGAGACCTGTTCTCATCGATAAACAAGGTTTTTCGCGTCCATGGCGGCTCGCGGAAGAGTGTTCTATAGTCCGATCTACGGGGGCAGGAACGACGCCTTCGAGGTGACCCATGAGTGCAGGCGACGATGGCAGCGGCGGGCCGCAGATTCAGGTCGACAGCGACTGGAAAGCGCAGGCCCGGGCCGAGAAAGAGAAGCTGGCCGGGAAGCCCGAAGACGGCGCTGGAACCGGGCCGGACGCCGCTTCGGGGGGGACGGCTCCCGGGGGAGTTGCCGGGGGCACTTCCGGAGGCGGGGGCGGGGTTCCACCGGCCAATGTTGAGACGCTGATCAGTTCGTTCGTGACCCAGGCGTTGTTCGCCATGGGCGCGATCCCCGACCCGCAGACCGGCCAGCCGGTGATGCAGCTGGACCTGGCCCGCTACCAGATCGACCTGCTCGCGGTGCTCGAAGAGAAGACCCAGGGCAACCTGAGCGACGACGAACAAAAAATGCTGGCCGGCACGCTGTACGAGCTGCGCAGCCGCTACGTCCAGGTCGCCAACGCTGCCCGCGGTGCCCCCGGAATTTAGTCACCCGGAAGCTACCCCCCCCCGGAAGCTACCCCCCCCGGAAGTGAATCCCCCCGAAGTTCCCAAACCTCGCCCCACGAAAGACTCCCCGCCTTGACCGCCCTGAGCCCCGGCTCATCGCCGCAGAAACCTCTGCCCGTCGCGCTGCTGGAGAAGAACCACTTCGTTCTCCGCCGGCTGCACTCGCTCTCGGGCGTCATCCCCGTCGGCGTGTTCCTCATCGGCCACCTGTTCACCAACGCCCAGATGATCTGGGGTCAGGACGGCGGCGTCGATGGCACGGGCGAGGGCACGTTCCAGCACGAGGTCGACTTCATCCACAACCTGCCCTACCTGCTGTTCATCGAGATCAGCCTGTGGGGAGCGATCGGGTTCCACGCCGGGCTGGGTCTGTTCTACACGTTCACCGGCAAGGGTAACGTCAAGAACTACGGCTACGGCGGCAACGTCCGCTACGCCCTGCAGCGGATCACCGGCATCATCGCGCTGGTGTTTATCTTCCTGCACATCGCGACGCTGCGGTGGCGGTGGGACATCTTCGGGTGGTTCACGCCGTTCTACGGCGAGGGGTACCAGGCCGACGGCAAGGTGGACGGCGGCATGCCGAGCCACCTCAAGGACGTGCCGATGTCGCTGCCGCTGACGGCTTACGCGTTGCAGTTCAGCTGGGTGGTCTTCCTGTTCTACGCCCTGGGCGCGTTGGCGACGGTGTACCACTGGTCCAACGGGCTGTGGACCGCGGCGATCAGCTGGGGACTGACGATCACCGAGGCGTCGATGAAACGCTGGGGCGTGGTGTGCCTGGGCATGTTCGTGGCGTTGACGGTGTTCTTTAGCGTGGCGTTGTACGCGGCGATGGCGTTCGACCTGTCGGAAGACATGACGCCGGAGCAGAAGGAGACGTTTTTGCTGATTGTCGAGGACCCGCGGGTGCCGATCGGATTGGACGGGAAATAGCTCGGACACAAGGTGCAACGTGCCGAAAATAAAAGACCCGGGCCGTCAACGCGGCGGCTCATCGCTCCTAGAGTCTTGACGCAAGAATTCGTATCGCCGTTGGCGTGACCGGCGGCGGGAAAGGCAGCCAAAGAATGGCAAACGAGTCGAGAGTCGTCGTGGTCGGTGGGGGCCTGGCGGGCTTGTCCGCCGCGGTCCGCATCGCCGAGTCCGGGACGCCGGTCGACCTGCTGAGCATGGTCCCCGTGAAGCGGTCGCACAGCGTCTGCGCCCAGGGCGGGATCAACGCCTGCAACACGGTCGCGCGCCAGCAAGGCTACTCCGAGTGGCAGCACATGGACGAGACGCTGATCGGCGGCGACTTCCTGAACCACCAGCCGCCGGTCTACGAGATGACCCACTGGGCGCCGCGGATCATCGACCTGCTCGACCGCATGGGCGTGCCGTTCAACCGCACGTCCGAGGGCATGCGCGACCTACGGCTGTTCGGCGGCAGCCTGTTCAAGCGCACCCACTTCGCCGGGGCCTCGACGGGGCAACAACTCCTCTACGGCCTGGACGAGCAGACCCGCCGGTACGAGGCCGAGGGCAAGATCCGCAAGTTCGAGTTCTGGGAGTTCCTCTACCCCGTGCTCGACGAGCAGGGCCACGCCAAGGGCATCGTCGCCCAGGACATGCGTACCATGGAGATCCGCGCGTTCCGCGGCGACGCCGTG
>JBCCOP010000009.1:0-35114 GCA_039025315.1 Planctomycetota bacterium
CACCGACTGGTACTCGACCGTCCCGGCGGCCAGGTCGCCGAAGAACACGGACACCATGTAGCCGGTCATCGTCTGCGTCGGCTCGTTGAGCGCGAAGAGGTTGCCCAGGCCCGACGCGAGGTCCGGCGGGCTGAGGCCGGCGGCGATCGCCACGATCATCGTCTCGCCGACCGCCCGGGCGAACGCCAGCAGGCAGGCCGCCACGACGCCCGACAGCGCGGCGGGGAACACGACCTTGACCGACGTCTCGAACCGCGACGCGCCGAGGCCGTAAGACCCCTCGCGCAGCGCCCGCGGCACGGCCCGCAGCGCGTCCTCGGACAGCGACGTGACGATCGGGATGCACATGATCCCGACGGTGAGGCCCGCGGCGAGGACGTTGAAGATCTGGATGTCCAGGGGGTTGGCCTTGTCGAGGCTCGGTACGCCGGTCTGCAGGCCCGTGAAGTCCAGCTGCAGCAGCGGCGTGACGAAGGTCAGCGCGAAGTAGCCGAACACGACGGTCGGCACGCCCGCGATGATCTCGATCGCCGGCTTGATCACCGACCGCACCTTGGGCGACGCGAACTCGCTGAGCCAGATCGCCACCATCAGGCCCACGGGGATGGCGATGCACATCGCCACGGCGGTGACCTGGAACGTGCCGGTGATCAGCGGCCAGATCCCGAAGCCCTTGTCGCTTCCTTGCAGCGGGCTCCAGTCGAGCGAGAAGAGGAAGTCGGCGAGGCTCACGTCGGCGATCCGGCCCTGCACGTCGCGCAGCTCGCCGCCGAAGAACCGCAACGCGTCGCGGGCCAGGATCACCACGATCAGGAAGGTGACGCTGACGGTGATGAACCCGCAGAGCACCAGCACGCCGACGATCAGGCGTTCTTTAAGGTCGCGGGCCAGGGTGGAGCGTTCCCGGCCCTTGGGCCGGGACTGGGCGATGGCCTTCATCCCGTCGCCGGTGGTGATGCTGGCGGTCATGAGAAACTCGGCGGGGGCGTCCGTAAAAACGAGGCGGCGCGGTCAGGCA
Source organism: Planctomycetota bacterium (assembly GCA_039025315.1). GTDB lineage: Bacteria > Planctomycetota > Phycisphaerae > Phycisphaerales > Phycisphaeraceae > Algisphaera. The sequence continues at coordinate 1,019 of JBCCOP010000009.1, forward strand.
CCGCCTCGTTGGGATTGTCGTCGCGGGGCGTCAGGAAGCCAAGGCGGGCTCACTCGCCGCCGAGCAGTTCCTTGAGCGTGCCCTTCTGGCTGTTGAGCTCGGCGTCGTAGTAGATCGAGCCGGTGACCTTATCGGCGACGCGGTCCGTCATGGTCTCGTAAACCCACTCGGGCAGGCGGACGTAGCCGACCTCTTCGGCCGCGGTCGGGGCGACGTCGAGGGTGAACTCGGCCAGCGCGGCGACCTCGGGCTTGTTGAGGCTCTCGACGTTCCAGTAGACGAACAGCGGGCGGCTGAACGGGTTGTAGGTGCCCGACTCGATCGTCTCGGGCGTCGGCCGGGTGAACTCGCCGGCCTTGTTCTTGATTGCGACCGAGTTGACCTTGTCTTTGTTCTGCGAGTAGTAGGCGTAGCCCAGGAAGCCGATGGCCCCGCGGTCGTCGGCCACGCCGGCGATGGTCAGGTTGTCGTTCTCACCCACGGGCGTGCCGCGGACCTCGCCGTCCTTGCCGACGACCTCTTCCTGGAAGTAGGAGAACGTGCCGGAGGTCTCGCCCGGGATGAATATCTTCAGGGGCACGTCGGGGAAGCTGGGGTCGACGTCTTTCCAGGTCTCGGCGTCGGAGCTGGCGTCGAAGATGGTCTTGAGGTGATCGACGGTGAGCTCGCTAGCCCAGTCGTTGGACATGTTGATGATGATCGACAGGCCGTCGTAGGCGACGAGCGTCTCGATAAACTCGATGCCGTTGTCGGCGGCGGCCTGGATCTCGCTGGCCTTGATCACGCGGGAAGCGTTCGAGGCGTCGGTGTTGCCGACGACGAACTGCTTGAAGCCGCCGCCCGAGCCGATCTTCTGGATGTTGACGCTCACCTCGGGATAGGCCTTGGTGAACTGCTCGCCGACGAAGGTCGAGATCGGATACACGGTCGACGAGCCGGCGACCTCGACCGAGCCGGTGATCTCGGCGGTCGCGGGCAGACCCAGGCCGAGGGCAGCGGCGGCCCCCAGAGCGGTGACAGTCGAAGTCGGTTTCATAACAGGCTCTCCAAAAATCGTGGTCGGTAAAAAACGGGACCGGGCCGACGCTCTCGGCTCTTCGGTGGCGCGGAAGTTAGGTTCACATCGTTAACAAACCGTTAACGCGGCGTGAGTTCGTCGATAAAAGCCGCTCGGCCGTCGACCCGCCGCGACCAAGCCCACGCCGTAAACCCCGTCAAGACAAGAAGTCCCGCGTGCAGGGCCGCCGGGAGCCACAGGCCCCACGACACCAGCCAGGCTGTATCGACCACCGGCAACCAACCTACCGCCCCCAGCCCCACCGCCGCCCGGGCCCGCGGCGTCCGCCCGAACCGCCACGCCACCCCCAGCCCCAGGCCCACCACCACCGCCGGCACCCACAGCCCCCCGGAAACCCCGGAAGCCCCGAAAAGCTCGTCCCCCGACCGCTCCCGGATCAGCACCACCATCCACAACACCCAAAACGCCCAACCCAGGACCACCACCCACAGAGCCCACCCCTTCACCAGCAAACCCAACCCCCACGCCCGCCACACCCCGACCGCCACCACCTGCGTCATCGACAGCAGCACCGGCCACAGAAACCCCGCCCGCGGGTTCGGCACCATCATCAGCAGCGCCATCAACAGCCCCAGGCTCACCACCCCCACCCCCGGCACGAAACGCAGCGTCAGGTTGTAGACCAACACCCCTCCCGCCAGCAGCACCGCCAGCTGCAAACTCGCCGGCCCCAGCACGTCCGCGCAGCACACCACCAACAGCAACGCCCCCACACAGACACCCAGCCCCGCCCGCCGCGTCAGCCGGCCCGACGCGATCAGCCCCGACGCCTTCCGCAGCGCCCGGTCCCGCCGGCGGTCCAGCAGGTCGTTCAGACACAACCCGTACACCGCGACCCCGACACCCAAACCCGCCGCCGCCGCCATCGCCCCCCGCCAGCCCAACGCCTCCAGCGACGCCGTGCGGTTCGCCGCCGGCTCCACCGCGAACGCCAGCGACACCATCAAACACGCCCCGCTCACCGCCGCCGCCACCCACAGCCACGGCCCCGCCGCCTCCCACCGGCGGAGGCCCGGCTCACGGCCCGCGGCTGGGTTGGGCGACGCCATCGCTCCACGATACATTGCGTCGATGCCGACGCCCCGCTTCATCTCACGCCTCGGCCCGCCCGCCCTCGCCGCGGCGTGGCTGGTCGGCGGCTGCACCAACGACCCGGTGCCCGAAGAAGCGGGGGCTTCCGGGGTCGCCGGCAGCAACCTGACCCAGGAGCAGTTCGACGCGCTCAGCGACGCCGAGCGGACCGTCTTCCTCGCGTCCGACCGAAACGCCCCGCCCGACCTGCGCCGCGAGGCCCTGCTGCGCATCGCCACCTCGACCGCGGCGGCCGACCCCGTGTACCTCGACTTCTACCGCGCCACCCTCGCCGACCCGGCCGTCGACGCCACCGTCGCCGCCGTCGCCGCCTCGGCCCTGGGCCGCCACGGCGAACCGGCGGACACCGGCCGGCTCACCCCCCTGCTCCAACGCGACGACGCCTTCCTCCGCTGGCGCGCCGCCGCCGCCCTCCAACGCCTCCACAACCCCCAGGCCATCCCCGCCCTCACCCGCGCCGCCAACGACGACGAGGACCCCGACGTCCGCATGACCGCCGCCCACGCCCTGGGGCAGTACCCCCGACGCGACGTCTTCGACGGCCTGGTCACCGCCCTCGACGACCGCGACTTCGGCGTCTCCCGCTCGGCCCGCGACAGCCTCATCCTCCTCACCGGCCACGACGCCGGCGACGACCCGCGGGCCTGGCTCGACTACGCCGACGATCGCGGCCGATCCCTCTTCGACGCCGCCGGCCCCTACACCTACACCCCCCACCCGCCCCGCCGCACCCTCCTCGCCGAGCTCCTGCTGTTCTGGCTCCCCCCCACCGCCGAGCCCCAGACCCCCGTCGGCTACACGCCCTGACCCAAGCCGGACCTGAGCGCAGCGAAGGTCCGGATCACACGTTCACCGCGCCTCGTACCCCCGCAGCAACTTTCCCACGTAAGCCCGCGTCTGCGGCCCCGCGTGCCGCGCGACCAGCTGCGCCGGCGTGATCCCCGGGTTCGCCCGCTGCACCCGCCGCACCCGCGTCGGGCCCATGTGGTACGCCGTGAGCGCCAGCGTCACGTCCCCGTCGAACCGCTCCAGCAGGTACGCCAGATACGTCGTGCCGACCGTCAGGTTGTAGTCCGCGTCGAACAGGTCGCCCCCCGGAAGCTCCGGGTTGCGCTGCCGCACGTCGCGGAGCGTGATGTCGGTGACCTGCATCAGCCCGCGCGCCCCCCGCGGCGACTCGGCCCGCGGGTCGCCGCCGCTCTCGGCCCGCACGACCCGCCGCACCAGCTCCGCGTCCAGCCCCGCCGCCGCCGCGCGATCCTCGATCAACGCCTCGATCCGCGCCACCCGCCAGCCCGCCACCGCGTCGCCCAGCGACCGCTGGATCGACGGGCCGAACCAGATCACCAGCATCGTCCCGACCAGGAACGACACGTATACGCCCACCGCCACACGCGGGTGCCGCGCCTTCGCCCGCCGCAATCGCTCCGCGATCTGCTGCCATCCGAACATCTGCGCATGCTAAGCCACCATCGCGGCGTCGACCGATAAACAAAGCCATGGCCGAACGCCGACCCACCGTCTCCGGCGCGATCAACCGCCTGACCACGACCGCGAGCCTGCTGCTGCTGGCCGGCGCCGGCGTGCTGGGCTACCAGATGCTGCACCGCGGCGTCGCCGCCGACGTGTACCACCAGCGCCTCGTCGAACTCAGCGACGAACACCAACAGCTCGTCGAGACCTACAACCGGGCGGTGACCCGCACCGCGGCGACCGAACTCGTCGTCGCCGACGGCACGGTCTGCGTCAACGTCCGCACCGCCGACGGCCGGCTCGAGACCCACCCCGTCGCCGCCGACCCGCGCCACCCGATCTACGTCGACTACGTGGTCAAGGACAACCGCCTGCTGATCCGCCGGGTGTTCGACGCCAAGTCCGCCCCCGACGACGCCGGCGTGATCGACTCGGCCCTGCTGGACATCGACTGGTCCGACCCGGCGGTCCGCCACGGCCAGGCGATCTACCGCCGGCTCACCGACGGGCGGTGGATCGTCACCGTCTCCGGCGACGGCTCGCTGGCGCTAGCGAAAGTCGACGAAGACGCCGCGGTCGAGCTGCTGCCCGCCCCGGAAGTCGGCACCTACGACCCGGTCGAGGCGACGCAGCAAGCGATCGACCGCATCACCCCCGCCGACGTATTCGGGCGCGTACTGGGGCGCTGACCCAAGCCGGGCCTGAGCGCAGTGAAGGCCCGGATCGCCTTGTTGTCGATATCCGGGCCTTCGCTGCGCTCAGGCCCGGCTTGGGGTTGATTCTTCATCCAACCCCGCGAGCACCGGGTCCAGCGCCTCGCAGAGCGTGTGGTACAGCAGCAGGTGCATTTCCTGCACGCGGGCCGTGGTGTCGTGCGGCACGACCAGCTCGACGTCGGCCCGGCCGCGGCAGGCCCCGCCTCCCTTGCCGAGGAACGCGACCGTTGAGAGGCCGTGGTCTTTCGCCGCGTCGAGAGCCCGCACGACGTTGGCCGAGTTGCCCGACGTGGTGAACGCGCAGAGCACGTCGCCCGCCGCGCCTTGGGCGACGACCTGCCGCGCGAAGACTTCTTCCGGGGGGTAGTCGTTGATCAGGGCGGTGAGGATCGAGTGGTCGGCGGTGAGGTCGACGGCGGGGAAGCCGCGGCGTTCGAGGACGTAGCGGCCGGCGATCTCGGCGGTGAAGTGCGCGGCGTCGCAGGCGCTGCCGCCGTTGCCGCAGCTCAGGATCTTCTTTCCGGACACCAGCGCTTGCTCGATGAGTTGCTCGGCCTCGCCGAGCGGGCCGGCGAGCGCGGGCATCGCGGCGGCCAGCTGCGTGAGCGCGTCGAGGTTGCGGGCAAACGTCGGGCCGATGTCGCTCACGCCGGGGCCGCCTCCGCTTTTTGTGATCGCTCGTAGGCCTTCCGCAAACCCCACGCGGTGAAACGCGGGAACGCCGTGCAGAACGCCGCGGCGAAGCGGGCCGACCGCATCGGCCAGACCTCGGGCCGGGGCTTCTTCAGCGCCGCGACGATCTTCTTGGCCACGTGTTCCGGCGTCTGCATGAACGCTTCCGGGGGCTCGAGCCGGCCCGCCGACGCCGCGTCGGTGTGCGCCTTGGCGACGTCGAAGAACTCGGTCTTCGTGCCCACCGGGTGGACCGACGTCACGGCGTAGCCCTCGCCCGCCAGCTCGGCCCGCATCGCCTGGGCCAGGAGGTCCTGCGCCGCCTTCGTCGCGGCGTACACCCCCGAGCCGGGCGGCCCCAGCTCGCTGACGCAGGACGAGCACACGATCAGGTGCCGCAGCCCGTCCGGCGTATTGCCCAGGTACGGCAGCGCCGCCCGCAGCAGGTGCACCGTCCCGAAGTAGTTGACCTCAAACATCCGGCGGTGCTGATCCAGCGTCAGCTCCATCGCCGGCGCGACCCGGCCGTAGCCCGCGTTGGCGTACACCGCGTCGACCCGGCCCAGCGTGTCGTACGCCTCCTCGACCCACCGCCCCACCGCCGCCTCGTCGGCGACGTCGGCCGTGAAGAAATGCGCCCGCCGGTTGAGGTCCGAGACCTGCTTGGCGACCGCCTCGAGCTTGTCCGCCCGCCGGGCGCACAGCGACACGTTCATCCCCGCCCACGCGCACGCCAGCGCCGTCGCCCGGCCGATGCCCGAGCTGGCCCCCGAGATCAGGATCACCTTGTCCCGCAGCGCACGCGCCATCACGGGAGTTTACCGGCAGGCTTGCGACCCCGACGCCCCGGCGTCGCACGGCCGCGACGGATCGACCCCTACAATGCTCCTCCCGTGATCCGCCTCTGCGAAAGGTAACCCGTGCCCCTCTTCTACCAACGCGCCCTGCCCGTCGTGATCGTCCTCGTCCTGCTGCTGGCCGGGGCGACGCGTTGCATCAAGATCATCCCCGCCGGCCACGTCGGCGTCGCCACGCTCTTCGGCAGCGTCGTCGATCGGCCGTACGAGGCCGGCTTCCACGTCGTCAACCCGCTGCTGGGCTGGACCCTCTACGACGCCCGGCAGAAGACGCACAAGGAGACCGCGGCCGTGCCGAGCCAGGACCAGCTCTCGACCGACGTGGACGTGTCGGTGCAGTTTCGCATCATCGCGGACCTCGCGCCGTCGATCCTGCGCGAGACGGGCACCGCCGAGCAGGCGATCAACGTGCACCTGATCCCCAAGGTGCGCAGCGTCCTGCGCGAGCAGGGCAAGACCATCCGCCGGGCCGAGGACTTCTTCCTGGAAGAGACGCAGCAGACCCTGCAGACCTCGCTGCAGGCCGAGCTCGAGTCGTTCCTACAGAGCAAGGGCATCGACGTGACCGACGTGCTGATCCGCGACATCCAGCTGCCGGCCCGGCTGATCGCGCAGATCCAGCAGAAGAAGGAGACCGAGCAGCAGGCCGAGCGCCAGAAGGCCGAGCTGATCCGCTTCGAGACCGAGCAGCAGCAGCAGGTGGTGCAGGCCAAGGCCCAGCGCGAGGCCGCGCAGGAAGAGGCCGCCCGCCGCAAGCTCATCGCCGACGCCCAGGCCTACGAGATCGAGAAGATCAACACCGCCGTCGCCCAGAACCCGGCGTACATCCAGCTCCAGTCGCTCGAGGCGCTCAAGTCCATCAGCAAAGACCCGGCGAGCAAGGTCTACTTCCTCGACGGCGACAGCCCCGCCCCCCTGCCCCTGATGAACCTCGGCGAGAACGTCGGCCCCCGGAATTGAATCGCCGCGCTTGGGGGAGTCGGTATGCCGGGATAAAGTAAGGACATGACGAAGAGCTCACATCTAATCGCCTTCCTGGCTGTACTCGGCTGCCTGCTCGCCCCGGCGGCCTCGGCCCAAACGTCCGACGACGCCGGCCTCGTCCGCGCGGCCCAGCTGATCTACGCCAACGGCAAGTCGTCGGTCTGCTTCTCCAGCGACTTCCTCCGGCTGACCGCCGAGGAGACGCACATCCGCACCCACCCCGAGCTGGGCGAAGTCAAGGCCGAGTCCGGCGGGCTGTTCGAGTACGCCTTCGTGGTGATGACCGGCGAGGGCGCGTTCCGCATGCCGCCGGCCCAGCTGGCCAACCTGCGGACCTACCTGGAGTGCGGCGGGTTCGTCATCGCCTCGGCCGGGTGCTCCAACAAGGATTGGAACCGCAGCTTCGGCCGGGCGGTCGGGCAGATGTTCCCCGACGCCGAGCTGACCACGCTCGACGCCGAGCACCCGGTGTTCCACACCGTCTTCGACGTCGTGACCAGCAAATACAAGTCGGGCGGCGCGAAGCTGCCGGAGCTGCGGGCGCTCGAGCTCGACGGCCGGGTGGTCATGATCTGGTCGCCCGACGGGCTCAACGACACCGCCAACGCCGAGCCCAACTGCTGCTGCTGCGGCGGCAACGAGGTCAAGTCGGCGCGGAAGCTGAACGTGAACATCCTGGCGTACGCACTAACCCACTAAGAAATCCGCTCCGCGGCCTGCCGGACGGCTCTGGGTTTATCATGCCGCCGTCTTCTTCGGAGCGGCGACGTGATTCAGAAACTTCGGCGGATCGTCGAATCTAAAATCTTTGCCAACGCGATCCTCGGGCTGATCCTTTTCGCGGCGGTCCTGGTCGGGATCGAGACGTACCCGGCGGTCATGGACCGTTACGGCAAGCTGCTGCACACGCTCGACGCGATCGTGATCTGGCTGTTCGCGCTCGAGGCGGCGCTGAAGATCGCCGCGGGCGGGAAGCAGTGGCACCGCTACTTCCGCGACCCGTGGAACCTCTTCGACTTCTCGATCGTGGTGGTCTGCTTCCTGCCGGTGGACGCGCAGTACGCCGCGGTGCTGCGGCTGGCGCGGGTGCTGCGGGCGCTGCGGCTGATCTCGGCCGTGCCGAAGCTGCAGCTCCTGGTCGGCTCGCTCCTGAAAAGCCTGCCGTCGATGGGCTACGTCGGCATGCTGCTGGCGGTGATGTTCTACGTCTACGCGGTGCTGGGCGTGTTCCTGTTCCGCGAGAACGACCCGGTGCACTTCCGCAACCTCGAGCTGTCGATGCTCTCGCTGTTCCGCGTGGTGACGCTCGAGGACTGGACCGACATCATGTACATCCAGATGTACGGGTCGGACAACTACCCGTTCAGCGACGCGGACCGCGGGCGGTTCACGTTCGACTCGACGGCCCGGCCGTTCGTCGGGGCCTTCTACTTCGTGTCGTTCGTCGCGCTGGGCACGATGGTGATGCTCAACCTGTTCATCGGGGTGATCATCCAGTCGATGGACGAGGCGCAGCGGGAGGCCGAGCAGGCCGCGCGGGTCAAGCACATCGCCGAGTCGGGGCGGATCAGCGTCGGCGACGAGCTCGCGCTGGTACAGAAACAACTCAAGGCGCTTGCGGACGACCTCGACCGGCTGCAGAAGCGGGCGAACCGCGAGCACGACGGGCGGTAAAAAATAGCTGCGACGCAATGATCCGTTATCGCCGCGAAGCGCTGACCGTGTCGGGCCGGGCGTCGATCTGGGCCGTGCCGGTGTAGACCCACACCGTGTCGGCCCGTCCCTGCACGTTGATCCGCCCCGCGTGGCGGTACGCCCAGTCGCGGAGCGCCGCGAGCTTGACCGGCGCCTCGGGCTCGACGCTGCGTTCCTCGCCGGGGGGCAGGCCCCAGACGATCGCCGGGCCGTCCGTGTACAGCACCAGCCACAGCCGGCCCCGCAGGTCGCGGTGCGACACGTCGTAGGCGGTCACCTGGTCGGCGTAGACCTCGTGCCGCAGCAGCCGCTCGAGGGCGAGCGCCGCGGTCACGTCCGAGCCGGGCCAGGCCCGACCGAAGCCGTCGGCCGGCGGGTCGGCGTGGACCCCGGTGATCAGCGGCAGGCGGCCGAACGGAGAGGCGGCGCGGTCCACCGGCCCGTCGAGCCAGACGCCCTGCGCATCGACGACGTGGCCGGCGTCGGGGTTGCTGCGGTCGCGCACCATCGCGGTCGGGGTGCGGTAGTCGGCCGTGACCTCGACGACCCCGCCGGGCCGACGCCGGACCTGCCGCACCTCGGCGACCCAGGGGCAGGCGTTGCCGTCGCTCAAGATCGCCGCCGCGTCCCGCAGCCCGCGCCCGTCGAGCGGGTCGGCGGTCAGCGCGTGGGCGACCTGGCGTTTGATCCCCTGCCCGATCGCGCCGTCCAGCCACGCCGGGGCGTCAATCAGCACGACCGACGCCGGCGTCACCGCCGCGCCGCGGGAGCCGGTCACGTACCGCGTCAGCGACCGCTCGCCGGCCACCCAGCCCACGGCCAACGCCACCGCCAACGCGCCCCAGCCGACCAGCTTCAAGCCCGCCAGCGTCCGCCGCGGGTCCCAACGCTCGGCCGCCCCGCGCCCGCCGCTGGGGCCAACGCCTCGCGTCCCGGATGCGCCAACAATGCCAAAAAACCGAACCATGAACCGCCGTCCTCCTGGGCCCGTAAGCAGGGCGATGGATACCATCGACCGCCGCCGGCCCGGCCGGCCAATCAAAGCCCGGCGGGGGCGATAACCCAGCCCGGGCCGTTCAACTCAGCCCGCCGCCCGGTGGACCAGGTGGTCGACCAACGCCGGCATCGCCCGCCCCGCCCGCGCCGCCGCCATCGGCAGCAGCGAGTGGTCCGTGAACCCCGGCAAGGTGTTCACCTCGATCACCCACGGCCGGTCCTCGCCGTCGAGAAACACATCGACCCGCGCGAGGTGCCGGCAGCCCAGCGCGGTGAACGTCGAGACCGCCAACTCCCGCAACGCGGCCTCCGCCGCCGGCGACACCGCGTCGAACTCGTACCGCGTGTCGTCGCGTTCGTACTTCGCCGCGTAGTCGTAGAACGCCGTGGCCGGCACGATGTGGATCGACGGCAACGCCTCGGGCCGGCCGGCCGCCGCCTCGACCACGCCGACGGTGAGCTCACGCCCCGCGACGAACCGCTCGACCAGCAGCGCCGGGTTGCGGGTGATCAGGTCCCGGTACGCCGCGTCGCGGGCCGCCGCGTCGTGGGCGATGACCAGGTCGATGCTCGACCCGTCGTCCACCGGCTTGAGCACCACGGGCGGCGCCAGCGTCGGCGGGCGGTCCGCGTCGACCACCTCGAACGCCGGCGTCGGCAGGCCGTGCTCCAACAACACCCGCTTGGTCGCCGCCTTGTCGCAGCACAACCGCGCCGCCGCGGCCCGGCAGCCGACGTAGGCCAAACCGCGCTCGTCCAGCAGCGCCTGCGCCCCGCCGCCCTCGCCCCACCGGCCGTGAAACACGGGGAACACGACATCTTCCGCCCCGGCCCACCCGACAAACTCGTCGAGTGCGGCCGTGTCACTCGGCGACAGGTCACGCTCGATCACCTCGTGCCCCGCCTCGCGCAGCGCCGCCGCCACCCGCGTCCCCGACTTCAGCGACACGGGCCGCTCCCGGTCCGGCCCGCCGGCGAGCACCATCACCTTCATCGCCCCGCCCCCCGCCGATCGACCTCCGTGCCGCGCCGCCGCATCGCCGCAGCTTACCCCGCGTAACGGCTCGTCGTCTCCAGCCCGGCGGGCAGCCACGACGCCTCGGCCCGCGCGGCGTCGAGCGTCAGCACGCCCAGGTCGTGGCGGGCCACCCCCGCGTCCCGCGGGAAGTAGTCCGCCTCGGTGTGCGTGCCCGAAAGCGCCGGGCAGGCGCGGTGCGGCAGCCGCGGGTCGGGCAGGTCGAACCGCCGGTGGACGTGGCCGTGCAGCAACATCCGCACCCCCGGAACGTCGAGCCGGCCGAGCATCCGGTCCCGCGCCGCGGGGTCGGGGCACCAGTAGTGCTCCCGCGGCTACCGGACCTCGTCGGCGGCCCGCAGGAACAGCGGCGCGTGCTGAAACACCCAGACCGACTCGCCCGCGGCGTCCGCCGCGTCGAGTTGACCGTGGAGCCAATCGGCCTGCTCGGCTTCCGGGGGTAGCCCCGAGCCGATCAGCATGCTGTTCAGCCCGATCAGCCGGTGGCCGTCCGCGGCGTACGCGAAGCGGTCCGGGCCGACGGCGTTCTGCCACTGCGCCAGGTAACGCTCGCTCACCGTCGGCGTCGCGGTCGACGACACGAAATTGCCCACGTCGTGGTTGCCCGGCACGGCGTACACGGCCCCGGGCAGCGAAGCGAGCCAGCCCGCGGCCGGCGGCAGCTCGGACGGGTTCACGTGCCCCTCGTCCGTCAGGTCGCCGGTCACGACAATCACCAGCTCGTCGGTATCGGGCCGGGCCCGCAACGCATCGGCGACATGTTCGGCGTGGTCCCAGGCCCGGCGGTTCGCGGCGCGGCGCAGGCCGTCGTCGTGGTCCCGCGGCCCGAGGTGCGGGTCGCTGAGCTGGATCACCTTCATAGCCGGAGGCTACCGCGTCGGCGACGCCCCGGCCCATCGGCGGCGGGCCTGAACCGAAAACTCAAAACCGGGTCAGTTCTCGTACGCCTCGAGGTCGAACCCCGTCCGCCGGGCCAACGCCTCGAGCGACAGCGGGTTCGGTGTGCCGACGTCCGCCAGCGCCAGGTCGGCGTTCACCGACGCGCCGCCCGCGAGCACCTGCTCGTAGCCCGACCGTGTCAGGGGGTCGAAGCGGTCGGCCACGAACAACGCCAGGGCCGGCCCCCCTTCCGCATCCGGCACGGGCACCACCGCCAGCCGCGACCCGATCGGCCGGTCTTCCAAGTCGCCGGCCGGCTCGTCCATCGCCTCGACCACCGCGAACGCCGCGTCCACGAACGCCCGGCTCGGCCCGACGTTCAGCACCGCCGGCGGCTCACCCGCCGTCTGCGGGTCCACCTTCTGGAACGGCATCGTCGGGCCCGCCGTCGCGCCGCCCGCCTCGGCCGCGGCGTCCAAGCCCTCTTCGATCACCCGCGTCCGCCAGGCGTCGGCCTGCGCGACCAGCTGCTCGTAGCCCGCCTTCGCCTTCGCGTCGGCGACGACTTGCTCGCGCACCTCGTCCAGCGACGCCGGGGCGTGGGCCGGCTCGGCCGCGTCCAAGCGGAAGAAGTACCTCTCGCCCTCGAAGCCCCGCAGCGGCCGGCTCGCCACGCCGACCTGCGACCGCACGCTCCGCATCACCGTGTCCGGGTTCTCCGCGAGTTGCCGGGTCGCGGCGACGTACTGCGTCAACGACACGCCCCCGTCGCCCAGCCGCGACGTCCCGATGCCCGGCAGCGACGACAGCTCGTCGACCGCGACCCAGTTCTCGGCGTCGCCCGCAAGGTTGACCTCGACGCCGTGCGCCTCCCGCACCGCCGCGGCGACCGCCTCCCACGGCAGCGGCTCGTAGCCGTCGCCGATTTCGTAATACCCGCCACGCTCGTCGAGCCCGCGCAGCGACTCGGCCAACACGCCGCGGGCCGTCGCCACGACCCGGCCCATCAGCCGCTCGGCCTCGCGGTCGGTCAGCTCGTCGGTCAGCGCCCGCACCGCCTCGGGGCTCGGCATTTCCGGGGGCGGGGCGTTGCCCTCGGCATCGGCGAAGCGCTGCGGGTTGGCGCGGTAGGCGTCGAGCACGTCGAGGTACTCGACCGTCACCCGCGCCCGCACCGCATCCATCGGGATTTCGAGATGCGTCAGCCGGACACGGTCGGGGTACAGGTACCCGAACGGAAACGGCTCGCCTTCCCCGGGCAGCACGTCTTTGTAAGTTTCGAACAGCTCGGCGAGCTTCTCCTCACTCGGCTCGCGCGCGGCGTCGACGTCGGGGCGGAGCAGGGCGACCCGGCCGTCGAGGCGGGCGTAGTTGTCGCGGATGAAGTGCCGCAGCATCGGGCCGCTGAGCCGACGGGTGCCGCTGGCGAACGCGGCGGCCTCGGGCAGCAGCCGTTGCATCATGAGCTGCTGGAACTCGGGCGGTATGCCCTGCGTCGCGCGTTGGAGGTACTCGCCGAAGCGTTGCAGCCGGCCGATGGCGAGCGAGGGCGACGCGCCGCGGGGGTCGCGGTAGGCCGTGCCGGTGACCAGCTGGCGGTACTGCTCGGAGACCAGCCAGGCGCGGGCCGCCTCGCGGATCGCCGCGACGGTCGTCCGGCGTCGCTGCGCCAGCCCGGCCAACTCTTCGGCGGTGATCCGCGCCGCCTCGAACGCGCGCTCGACCTCCAGGTCGCTGGCGTACAGCCCCATCGCCCGGGCGTCCTCGGCGATCATCAGCCAGCCCAGGTCGTCGCGGGTGATCAGCCCGTCGCCGAACAGCGGCAACGCCTCGAGCATCCGGACCTGGCCCCCGGCGTTGATCAGCTGCGCGCGGACCACCTTCTGCCCGTGCATCGTGCCCAGCCGCTCCTTCAGCGGGTTGGGCCCGAACATCTGCACGGCCTGCGGGATCAGGAACGCGACCATCAAGACGCACCCGCCGACGACGAGGATGATCTTGTTGTAAACACGGAAGAACTTGAACACGGCCGGGCTCCGGGCGGCGAGAAATAAGCCGAGCAGTATACCGCGGCCCGGCGGGCGCTAACCCCCCTCCCTCAGGGAGGGGCCGGGGGAGGGTGGGGTGTCGCGAAACGGCGACGAGGTGGCGAGGGCTCGACACCCCCACCCGGCCTCCCCCTGAGGGGGAGGGGTCAAACCAAACACCCCGCGGGGGGGCGGCTCAGTCGAACGCGAACGTCCGGCCCAGCTCCTCGGCCCCCTGCGGGATCAGGCCGATGCCCACGGTCTGCTCGTCGTCGACCTCGTCGAACCCGACCGTGACCCGCAGGGTCCACTGCGGCAGCCGGCGGTCGACGACCAGGTCGATGCGCCGGGTGTCGTTCTCGGCGAAGTCGAGCGTCTGACGGAAGCCCACGCGGTACTTGGTCGTCAGCTCGTAGCCGAAGCCCCAGGTCAGCAGCCGGCTGCCGAGCACGTCGATCTCTTCGTAGGCCAGGAACGAATTGAGCCGGGGCGAGTGCTCGAGCGTCGCGCCGAGGCGCCACTGCGCCACGCGGTCGGACTCGAGGCTGTGGGTCAGTTGGCCGGCGACGCCGAGCGTGTCGGTGACCATCCACAACAGCTCGGTGTACAGGTGGTCGCCGCCGACGCTGTACTCGGGCCGGTAGTCGAAGAACCGCGGCAGCTCGGCGTCGACCTCGGCGTCGTCGGCCCGCAGCACGAGGTCGGTCTGCCAGGTGATCCAGTCGACGGTCCGCCACCGCCCCTCGCCGCCGCGGCGGGTCTGCCAGGTGTTGTTGACCCCGAGGCGGACGCCCGCGCCGTCAGACAGCGACTCGACGCCGCGGTCGTACTCGGGCAGGTCGTTGGCATCCAGCGTCGAGCCGTTGAGAAAGAGCGTTGCGGTGGGCTCGACGACGTGACGCAGGCCGTCGAGGTCCAGCAGGTTGGAGGTCACTTCGGGGTCGAGCCGGGAGAGCTCGGTGCCGACGCGCAGGCCGGCCTCGCCCCAGAAGCGGACGCGGTCGTCGTTGCCGCCGTTGAACTCGGCGAAGTCGTCGTCGTAGGCCGTTACCCGCCCGACGACGTAGGGCGAGACGTCGATCGGCCCGGCGGCAAGCGGCAGCACCAGTTCCTGCCGGCTGTCGAGGCGGCGTCGGCTCTGCAACGGCACGTTGAGGTCCGACAGCCGGTCGCGGAAGCTCACGTCCGCGTCGACGCCAAAGAACCGCTGCGACAACGCGTCGTTGAACCCGCGGTCTTCCGGCGCGTCGTCGCCCGGCTGGATGCGCAGCTGCGACAGGCTGTTCTGGCTGTACCACGTCAGCCGGCCGTCGAGCAGCTCGCCGCCGAGGACCCGGTGCGACAGCTCGGGGTAGCGCTCGACGGTGTAGCCGCGGGCCTGCAAGCGGTCGAGCTGCTCGGTGAAGCCCGAGAGGTTGGTCGTCGCAACCAGATCGATCGCCTGGTCGGTCTCGACCCAGCGGAGATTGGCGGCGGTCTCGTAGGGCCGGCCCGCCGCGGCCTCGCCGGGGTAGAACTCTTCGAGGAACGTGGGGTCCGAGACGTAAGCGCCCTCAAGCGTGACCTCGAAGTTATCGGGCAGCACCTCGCGGTGCCGGACGCGGGCGACGCCGCGGAGCTCGTCTTCCTGGTTGACCGTTCGGCCGCCGATCTCGTCCTCGCCGCTGTCGTCGAGCAGCAGGTAGCCGAGGAAGTTGCCGTACTGGTTGTCCGTGTCGTACCGCCCGGAGACGCCGAGGCCGGGGCCGTGCTCGCCGAGGTAGTCGATCCGGGCCTCGGCGTCGACACCCTCGGGCCGAGGCCGCCCGAGCAAGGCGAAGAGGTCCCACTTGGTCTGGACCTCGACGCCGTCGTCCGAGGAGTAGTCGGCGTTGACGCTGCGCAGCGGGGTGTCCCGGCCCGCGCCCTGCAGCCGCGGCAGATAGAACACCGGCGCCTCGCCGACGCGGAGCGTCGCGTCCTCGGCGGCGAAGAACTGGGCGACCTCGCCGTCCGGCCGACGGAACTGCGACAGCGTCAGCTCGCCCGCGCCGATCGAGAAGTGCGGCTCCGCGAACGCGCTGGTCGTCAGCCGGGCGTCGGTGGCGGCGAAGTCGCTGGCCGTCGTCTGCCGCACCTCGGCCGCGCGGAGGTAAAGCGGCACCCGCCGGCGTACGTCGTAGGTGAACAGCACCGCGTCCAGCAGCGTCGCGCGGTCCCGCGCCAGGTCGTAGAACACCCGCGGGGCGCGGACGGTGTACTGCCCGTCGCTGATCACCGCGTTGTCTTCGAGGTACACGCCCCGCAGCGCCCCGGCGTCGAGCTGCCCCCCGGGAGTCAACCCTTCCGTTAACACGCCGCCGCTTCCGGGGGCGGGGGCGTCGTGGTCGACGAACACGACGACCCGCTCGGCCCGCAGCGTGACGACGCGGTCGGATTCGTAGTCCTCGAACACCAACCGGACGTCGCCGACGAGGGACACGGCCGTCTCATCGTCGCCGATCTGCGCCGACCAGCGGTCCATCGAGTAGGCGACCGCACCGCGGGCCGGCAGCACGCTCGGCGGCGGGAGGTCCGCCCGCGCGTCCGGGTCGTCGGCCGCCAGCGGTTCCACTTCCGGGGGGAGGACGCCGGGGCGGGCTTCGAAGAGCCGGCGTTGTTCCTCGGCGATCTGCTGGCGGCGGCGCTCCCGGCGGATGGCGACCGCTTCCGGCAACCCCTCCGCCGGTTCGACCTGTAGGCCCGGCCGGCCGACCGCGGCGCGGTGCGCCGCGATGCGGTCGTTGGCCCGGTCGATCAGCGGGTCGTCGGGCAGCGTGTCGCGTTCGATCAGTTGTCCGGGCTGGTCGAGCCGGATCGGCCCGGTGGTCGCGGCGGTGACGAGCAGGCCCGGCGCGTCGCCCCGCGAGTCACGCGGCGCGGTGAGCCCCGCCCGGGCCGCGGCGTCGCCGATCGACCGGGCGTCGAGCACGAACGCCGCGAGGTGCCGCACCGCCGTGCCATTGACCACCTCGGTCTCGATGCGGACCACGGCCGACGACCCGCGGAAGCCGTACGCCCCGACGCGGACCGCGGCGTCGCCGTCGAGCCGCAGCACCCGCGCCTCGCCGTCGCGCCACGCGGTGACGGCGTCGGCCGTGAGCGACACGGGGAAGTCCACCCGCGGGTCGGCAAACGGGGCGTCCACCGACGCGGGCGGCAGCGCGGAAGCGCTGACCGCAAACGCGGCGAGCAGCGGGACCACGAGATACTTGCGGAGGTGCAGCAACAGTTGTTCATCCGCTAAGCCGCGGGACCCAGCGGACGCAGCCGTGGGCTGAGCACCACGATCTGCCAGAAGTCGACCGTGCTGAGCTTGAAGTGGTACAGCACCCGCAGGCCGACGCCGTCGAGACACTCTTCGAGCGACAGGTCGCTGCGCCAGCCGAGTTTCACGAACAGCGGGTTGAACGTCCGCTCACACCAGCCGACCACCGGCAGCGTCGAGCGGAAGTGGTTGAGCACGACGATCCGGCCGTCGGGCTTGACCAATCGCTTGGCCTCGCGGAGCAAACGGTTGGGCTGACTCACGACGCTGATCGTGTGGCTGATCACGACGTGGTCGAAGCTGTGGTCGGCAAACGGGGTCTGCAGCGCGTTGGCGCGCAGCAGGTTGATGTGGGTCAGGTTCTTCTCGCGGGCCTTATCGACCGCCTTGCCGAGCATCCCGGCCGAGAGGTCGACGCCGACGACCGCGACGTCGCCGGGGTAGTGCTCCAGCGTCATGCCCGTGCCGACGCCGAGGTCCAGCACGCGGTCGCCCGGGCGGTGGCGGAGCTGTTCGAGGGCCCGGCGTTGCCGGCGGCGGACCAGCCGGCCGAAGCTGTGGTCGTACACCCGGGCCCACAGGTCGTACAGCCGGCTGGTGGTCGGCTCGGCCATCGAGGCGTTGGTGCGGGGCGCGGGGTTTTCCGGATCGGTGTCGCTCATCCCTGAGCCGGCAAGATACCAAGTCTCGCGGGCCGACCTATGATCCCGCCGCGATGAAATTGACCGTGAACGGAGAGGCCAAGGACGTTGCCGCGGCGCGGCTGGACGAGCTGCTCGGCGAGCTGGGGCTGGCGGGACAGGCCGTGGCGGTCGAGCTGAACCGGCAGGTCGTGCCGAAGTCGGCCCACGCCGCGACGCCGCTGGCCGAGGGCGACGCGGTGGAGCTGGTTACACTGGTCGGGGGTGGTTGAGTCCGGCCGGGTAAGGGAAGGCGAAAGATGAGTGCGAAAGAAGTCATCCGGCAGCTGCGCCTTCAACCTTTCCAGCCCTTCGCGGTGGTGACGTCCGGCGGTGAGCGTCACGAAATCCGCCACCCGGAAAACGCCCGGGTCGTCGAAGGCGGGATGCTCTACATCTTCAAGCCCTCGGCCGACCCGGAAGCCGAGGTCGGCCCGCCGATTACCTTGAGCTTGCTGCACGTCACCACGCTCGACCCGCTGCAGGGTTCCGCCGCCTGATGTCCGCCGCTTCTTCCACGATGACCCCGGAACAGGCCCCGGAACACGCCCCGCTCGTCGTGGCGGGTAAAACGCTGGGCTCGCGCCTGATTGTCGGCACGGGCAAGTACGCCGACTACGAGCAGATGAACGCCGCGCTCGACGCCTCGGGCGCGTCGGTCGTCACGGTCGCCGTGCGGCGGGAACGATTGCTCGACGACCGCGGCCGGTCGCTGCTCGACTTCCTCGACACCGACCGCTACACGGTGCTGCCCAACACGGCCGGGTGCTTCACCGCCGAGGACGCGGTACGGGTCGCCCGCCTGGGCCGGGAGCTGCTGGACCAGCTCGGCAACGCGGGGAAGGACTGGATCAAGCTCGAGGTGCTGCACGACAAGAAGACGCTGCTGCCGGACCCGGTCGGCACGCTGGAGGCGACGAAGCAGCTCGTGGCCGACGGCTTCGCGGTGCTGGTCTACACGTCGGACGACCCGGTCATGGCGGTGAAGCTGCGGGACGCGGGCGCGGCGAGCGTGATGCCCGCCGGCTCGCCGATCGGCAGCGGCCGGGGCGTGATCAACGCCAACAGCATCTCGATCATCCTCGAACTCTTGAAAGACCCGGAGGCGGGCGGGGACCCGGCGTACCCGGTGATCCTCGACGCGGGGGTCGGCACCGCGAGCGACGTGACGGTCGCCATGGAGCTCGGGGCCGACGGCGTGCTGCTGAACACCGGCATCGCGCACGCCCGGGACCCGGTGGCGATGGCCCACGCGATGCGGCACGCGCTCGAGGCCGGCCGGCTCGCCCACGGCGCGGGGCGGATCCCGGTCAAGCGGTACGCCACCGCCAGTTCGCCCTGGGCCGGCGTGATCAGCCACATCCCGGGCGAGTGACGCAGAAGGCGGCCTACGGTCCCCGTACGTGTCGCCTCTCATTCACCAACGAGACCTAAGCATGAAGCTGATCGCCCCCGCCTTGTGTGTGGTGTCGTGCGTCGGGACGGCGGCGCACGGCCTGGAGTTGCCGGCGGTCTTCGGCGACCACATGGTGCTGCAGCGGGGGATGCCGGTACCGGTCTGGGGGCGGTCCGAGCCGGGCGAGGTGGTGACCGTGAGCCACCGCGGGCAGACGGTCGCGGCGGTCGCGGACGACCGGGGCGCATGGCGGGTCGATCTGCCGGCGATGTCGGCCGACGCGCGGGGCGCCGCGCTGAGGGTCCGCGGCGCGGCCGACGGCGTGGAAGTGACATTCCGCGACGTGGTCGTCGGGGAGGTCTGGCACGCGTCGGGCCAGTCGAACATGGAGTGGCCGGTCGACCGGTCCGACGGCCACGAGACCGCCTCGGCTTCGGCCGACCTGCCGGGCGTCCGGTTCTTCCGCCACCCGAAGCGGGCGTCCCCCGAGCCGCGGTTCTCCGCGGGCGGGCGGTGGGTGGTCAGCACGCCCGACACGGCGGGCTCGTTCTCCGCGGTGGGCTTCTACTTCGCCCGGCGAGTCCACCGCGCGCTCGGCGTCCCGGTGGGGGTGATCGACACGTCGTGGAGCGCAGCGGCCGCGGAAGCGTTCACGCCCCGTCAGAGCTTGGCCTCGGACCCGCTGACCCGGACCTACCTCGAACGATTCGTGCCGGACCCCGAGCAGCCCCAGCTCACCCCGGCCGGCCTGTGGAACGGGCTCATCCACCCGATTGCGCCCTACGCTCACCGCGGGGTGGTCTGGTACCAGGGCGAGGCCAACGTCGACCGCGCGACCGCGTACCGTTCGCTGCTGCCGCAGATGATCGCGGACTGGCGTTCGCTATGGGACCAAGCGGGCGGGGGCCGCGACTTCCCCTTCCTGATCGTGCAGCTCGCGTCTTTCCGGACCCCCTCGGCCGACCCGCCGGCGCGGGACCCGTGGGCCGAATTGCGCGACGCACAGGCCCACGCGGCGGCGGTCACGCCGCGGGCGTGGCTGACCCCCGCGGTTGACGTGGGCGACGCCGACGATATCCACCCCCGCAACAAGCTCGCCGTCGGCCGACGGCTCGCCCGCCTGGCGCTGCACCACGTGTACGGCAACGCCTCGGTCGTGCCCGTGGGTCCGACGCTTCTCGCTCTGGATCAAGACGCCGAGTCGGGGGCGGTCTCGGTGCGGTACCGGCACGCGGGGGGGATCACCACGGCCGACGGTCGGCCGCCACGCGGGTTCACGCTGCGGCCCCGGGGCGGCGACGGGCCGTGGGTCCGAGCCGAGGCCGCGCTGGTGGGGCCGGGTGTCCGGCTGACCGACCCGGCGGGCCGCCGCGGCCCGTTCGAGGTCCGCTACGCCTATGACCGAAACCCGATGGACGGCCCGCACGCGATCAACCTGATCAACGCCGCGGGGCTGCCGGCGGTCCCGTTCCGGACCGACGCCGCGTCGGCACCGTGACGCCGCCGGCCCGGATCCGTCCGATAGCTTCGGCCGGCGTTCTGGCGTAAAGGGCCCGGGGGCCGCGATATAGTCCGATGATGCGACACGGGTTTGCTTCATGGCGGTTTCTCTGCGCCGCGCTACTGCTCCTGTCGGGCTGCGCCGACAAGCTGCTCGTCACGTCCGAGCCGAGCGGGGCGATGGTGAGCGTGGTAGACGACCGCGGCCGGCTGGTCGTCGCCGGGCCGTCGCCGCTGATGGCCGAGTTGTCGCTGCCGGAAGACTCTGACACGGCGTACGCGATCGAGGTCCAGCCGACGACGCTGCAGGCCGAGCGGTTCCTGCCGGCGTCGCGGACGCTCAACGCCGCCGATTACTTCCAGCTTCCGGGGGGCGAAGACGGCGTGCCGGTGCTGGCGTTCACGCTGACCGAGAAGGACTACGTCAACCTGCCGCAGGTCGAGGTGATGCTCACGCCGCGGGGGCGGTGGGTCGGCGTGCTCACGCGCGGCCGGTCGTACAAGGACGTGACCGAGGGGGGCGGCGCGGTGCCGGCGTTGGTGGTGGACTTCGGCGACAACCGCGGCCTGCAGGGCTTCGCCATCTCGCCCGACGGCGAGCGGATCGTCTACGCCGAGGCGGTCTACGACCGGGCGGTCGCCCTGCCCGGCGGGCCGATGTCCGTCGAGACCCCGCGAGTGTTCAACCTCAAGGGCGCCAACCTCCGCGGCATCAACATCGTCGGCGGCGGCGTGCAGCACATCACCACCGAGGACTTCCGCGACCTGTTCCCGACCTTCTCGGCCGACGGCGAGCGGATCCTGTTCTCGTCCAACCGCCGCGGCGAACTCGCCGGCATCCTCGGCATCCGCGCCAACGGCCGGTCCGGCATCTCCGACATCTACGTCAACCACCGCAACGGGATGGTCGTCCAGCCGACCGCCGCGGCCGACGGCACGATCGCCTTCGCCGTCGTCACCCTCGATCCGTCGCAGCAGAACGTCACCGACACCCAGGTCTGGACGCACTACGGCCCGAACGAGTTCCCGACCCAGATCACCCGCGGCCGGTCCCCCGCCGTCGCGCCCGACGGCTCGGCGATCGCCTACATCAACCCCGACGACGGCAACCTCTGGGTCGTCGACCCCGACGGCAGCAACCGCGTGCAGCTGACCAGCGGCGCGACCGACGTGGTCCGCCGCTACCGCGCCGCGCTCGAGCCGACCGAGCGGCAGCTCTTCGACGAAGACCGCGCCGCCGACCGCCTCGCCGTCGCGCCGTTCCGCGACCCGTCCTGGTCGCCCGACGGCCGCTGGGTCCTCTACACCGCCATGGAGGGCAGCGACCCCACCGGCCGGCCCAACGAAGACATCTGGATGATCCGCCCCGACGGCACCGACAAGCAGCAACTCACCACCAACGGCAGCGCCGACCGCCACCCCCTCATGGCCCCCGACGGCCGCAGCGTCTACTTCCTCTCCAACCGCGGCGAGAGCTGGGGCATCTGGCGCATCCCCTTCGGCGACGTCGACTAAAACAGCACCGTCGGTCGCGCCACCAATACCGCCGCGACCAGCGCCAACAACCCGCCCCGCACCCACCGCAACCACCCCGCCCCCGGAACCGCCCCCGGCCCCACCGCCGCCTCGACCGCCGTCGCCACGACCAGCCCCAACGCTAGCAGCACCACCCACCGCATCGCCCGGCCGTCCATCACCGCGTCCCGACCCCCCGCCGCCAACGCCGCCGCCCGCTGCCGCCGCTGCATCTCCTCCTCCACCGCCTCGGCCGACACCCCCGTCGCGATCAACGCCTCGATCGCCGCCAGCCCGTCGGCGTCCTCGGCCGCCAGCTGTCGCTGCACCTCCGCCCCCCCGAACAGCCCGGCGTACGCCGACGGCGCGATCCGCCCCAAGACCGCCGGCCCCAGCAACACCCCGACCAGCAACCCCCCCGCGATCAGGTACAGGTCGGCGATGCCGAGATGACGCGGAGCTTGAGGCACGACAGAACTATAGAAATCCCCGCCGCGCTGCACCCGCTGGGTTCTGATGGCCTTGCCGGGTGTCGGGGCGGAGCCCTGACCGCCCGCCGCGCAGGCGCTCCGCGTCACAACCCCACCGGTATCATCCACCTCACATGCCTGTCGAACGCATCGTTTCCGCAACCTCTTCCGACCCCACGGAAGAGACGTTCAACCTCTCGCTCCGCCCCCGGGACCTGGACGAATACGTCGGCCAACCCGCGCTGATCGAGAAGCTGCGGATCACCCTCGCCGCCGTGAAGCAGCGCGGCGAGCCCATGGAACACGTCCTGCTCCACGGCCCGCCCGGCCTGGGCAAGACCACCCTCTCGCACATCATCGCCAACGAGATGGGCACCCACGCCACCGTCACCGCCGGCCCGGCCCTGACCAAGGGCGGCGACCTCGTCGGCACGCTCACCAAGCTCCAGCGCGGCGACGTGCTGTTCATCGACGAGATCCACCGCCTGCCCGCCGCCGTCGAAGAGTTCATCTACCCGGCGATGGAAGACTTCAAGATCGACTTCACGATCGACACCGGCATGCACGCCAAGACGATCCCGATCACGCTCAAGCCGTTCACCCTGATCGGCGCGACCACGCGGGCCGGCCTACTCAGCGGCCCCATGCGTTCCCGCTTCGGGATCACGCACAACCTGGAGTTCTATTCGCAAGCCGACCTCCTGAAGATCCTCCAACGCAGCGCCGCGCTCCTCAACATCCACGCCGACGCTGAACGTAGTGAAGCGTCTGGTACCGCACTACAAACCATCGCCGCCCGCTCCCGCGGCACGCCGCGGATCGCCAACCGCCTGCTCCGCCGCGTCCGCGACTACGCCCAGGTCAAGGCCGACGGCTGGCTCACCCCCGCCGTCGTCGACGAGGCGCTGAAACTCGAAGGTGTCGACGCGATCGGCCTTGACGAGATCGACCGCAAGTACCTCTCGGTCATCGGCACCACGTACGAAGGCGGGCCGGTGGGCCTCGAAGCCGTCGCCGCGACGCTGGGCGAAGACGCGGGGACGCTGGAGTCGATGGTCGAGCCGTACCTGCTGCAGATCGGGTTCCTGGCGCGGACCCGCAAGGGCCGGACCCTGACCCGGGCCGGGGCGCAGCACGTCGGCGTGGCGTATCGTGACGCCAACGAGGCGTTGTTCGAGAACTGAACCGTCAGGCAGGAGGTCAAGATGCGGGGCGTGATCGGTTGCGGGTTGCTGGGTGTGGTGGTGTGGGCGGCCGGGGGTTGCACGTCGTCGGGTGCCACGCCCGAGTTGATGCCCGAGCGGATGTTGGCCGAGCGATACGGCTTCGCCGGCTGGGGCGAGATCGAGTCGATCCGCTACACGTTCAACGTCGAGCTGCCCGGCCGCGACGCGCCGATCGTCCGCGGCTGGCAGTGGCAGACGAAAACAGGCGACATCGAACGGGTGACGCGGCGGGCGGAGAACGACCTGGAGGTCGTGCTGTTTAACCTCGAGCGGCCCGAGGTCGGCGAGGTTCGCGAAGCGCACCAGCAGTTCATCAACGACAGCTACTGGCTGCTGTTCCCGTTCCAGCTCGTCTGGTCCAACCCGAAGGTGACCGAAGCCGGGATCGAGCCGCTGCCGATCGGCGAGGGCACGGGGCGGAAGCTCATCGCGCAGTGGCCGGCCGAGGGCGGGTACACGCCGGGCGACGCGTACGACCTCTACCTCGGCGACGACGGGCTGATACGGGAGTGGGTCTTCCGCCGCGGCGGGGCCGAGGACGGCGGCCGGGCGGCGACGTGGGAGGACCACCGGCGGCTCGGGCCGATCGTGGTGAGTCTGGAGCACCACGGGCCGCCCCCCGGAAGTGGGGAGTCGGGCTTCCGGCTGTGGTTCACCGGGGTCGAGGCGACGCTGACCGACGGGACGGTGGTCGCGGCGGGGGCGATGGGCGGTGAGTGATTGGCGGTGGCGGGTCGCGGTTTGGGTGGCGGGTTTTTTGGTCGTGGTGGCTAAGCCGCAAGCGGCTGGAGCGGAAGCCGTCGCCTTCGGGCCGATGGTCGAGGCCGGTCGGCTGCAGGACACGCGGATCGACGAGTCGAGCGGGGTCGCGGCGTCGCGGGTGGCCGAGGGGCAGTTCTGGACGCACAACGACTCGGGCGGCCGGGCCCGGCTGTTTCGGTTTGATCGGGAAGGACAGACCACGGCGGTCGTGCGGCTGGATGCGCCGCGGCCGCGGGACTACGAAGACATGGCCTCGTTCGTCTGGAACGGCCGGCCGTGGCTGCTGGTGGCGGACGTCGGCGACAACCAAGCGAAACGGGACTTCGTCACGCTCTGGCTGCTGCCCGAGCCCAAAGAAACCAACCTCACGGGATTTCCGAAACTTCCGGGGGTACGGTTGAACCTGCGGTACGCCGACGGGCCGCGGGACTGCGAGGCGGTGGCGGTGGACCCGGTGCGGGGCGAGGTGCTGCTGATCTCCAAGGTCGACCCGCGGAAGGTGCTGCGCGGCGGCGAGCCCGTCGCGGCGGCGTACCGGTTCGATTTGCGGGACGCGCTGCGTCGGCTGCGTGAGGAAGGGGCTGAGGCCGGGCCGCTGGTGGTGCCGCGGGTGGCGGAGCTGCCGCTGGCGATCGTGACGGGGGCGGATATCTCGCCCGACGGTCGGCGTTGCGTGGTGCTGACGTACGGCGACGCGTGGGTGTTCATGCGGGGCGACGACCAGACCTGGGCCGAGGCGTTCGCCGCCCCGCCGCGGCGGGTCGCGCTCGGGCCGCGGGGCCAGAGCGAGGCGGTCGCGTTCGCGGCCGACGGGCGGACGCTGGTGGTGACGACCGAGGGGGTGAATAAGCCGTGGTGGGAAGTGCGGCCGGTGGAATAATGGAAAGGTTTCAGTAGGTGTTGCGTTTGCGCAGCGGTACGGCGTCCATGCCGATCGACGCCAGCGTTGCCGCGACCCGCGGCCCGGTGTCGCCCCGGCCGTACGGGTGACGCAGCCGCGCGCGGTCCATCTGCAGCGCCCGGTTGATCGCCCCGACGATCGGCCGCTTGCCGTGGCCGCACGACACGACCGACCGCGGCGTCTGCCGCCCCGCCTGGCGCGGCCCGATGTTCACCGCCGGCGTCCGGCACACCGCCGCCTCGATCAGCCCGGCCGACGAGTTGCCCACGATCAGGTCCGCGCCCTTGAGCAGCGCGACAAACCGCGCCCGCGGCAGGTGCTCCACCGCGTTGACCTCGGCTTCTTCGATCGCCCGCACGATCCCGTTGCGCCCCGGGTCGTGGTTGGGCATCAAGACCAGCCGCGAGAACCGCGACGTGGCGAGCAGGATATCGCGCATCCGCCGGCGCTCGGTCTCGTCGTCGTCGCCCACCGGGTGGTGCATCACGATCACCCGGGGCGCGTCCGCCGCAGCCGCGATCTCCCGCAGCCCGTCCACCGCCGGCGACCCGTGGTTGAAGATCGTTTCCGGGGGTTCGCCCATGCGTAGCAACCGCCGCCGGCTCTCGGCCGTGGCGGGGAAGTGCAGGTGCGCTAGTTTCGAGATCGCGTGCCGCATCGCCTCGTCCGCCACGCCCTCGGCCCGGTCCCCGCCGTGCAGGTGCGCTACGCGTTGGCCGCCCACCGACGCCGCCGACGCCGCCGCGAACGCCTCGATGCGGTCGCCCAGCACCACCACGAAGTCGGGCCGCAGCTGCGCGAACGCCTCGGCGAAGTTCCGCACCCCGTTGCCGAGCGCGACCGCGTCGTGATACCGGCCGACGCGCACCGCCCCGGTCTTCGGTTCAGGTTTTTGCATCCGCACCTTCGCCGCGATCGGGAAGCCGATGTCCGCGTGCGTCCCCGTCACCAGGTGCATCCCCGCCGCGACGCACAAGAGCTCCAACGCCGGGTGCGCGTCGACCGCCCGCATCACCGGCTCGAGCAGGCCGTACTCGGCCCGCGTCCCGGTGACGACCGCGATGCGTCGTGGGTTGTTCGTCAACGGCGGCTCACCCCGCGGCGCGGCTGCGTTTCTCGGCGGCGAGCTTGAGGGTCGCCTCGGCGACGAGGCGGTCGGCCGGGCCGTCGATGTCCACCACCTCGCCGGGCCGGGTCACCACCGCGCGGCGGTCTTCGCCGAGGAAGGCGTGCGGGTCGGCCGGGTCCATGGCGAACAGGCACTCCCGCCGCACCGCGATCACCCCGCCGTCGAGCTGGTACAGCGGCGGCAGGTCCTGCCGGCGGTAGACCGCGTTGTCTTCGTAGGGCTCGAGCGTGTCGCCGGCGTCGCCCGCCAGCGACTTCATCCAGTAGGGGTGGTGCTTGCCGACGGGGCAGACCGACTGGACCGAGTCGCAGCCGGTCTCGATCAGCTTGGCGACGGCGCGGTCGGCGAGGTCGGCCGGGCGGACCGGGACGTTGCCGTAGAGGATGACGATCGCCTCGTGGTTGCCGATGATCGAGGTCACGGCGTGGCGGGCCGCGGCGTCGACGGGCGCGGTGTCGTGGGCGAACTCGTAAGGCCGGGTGACGACCTCGACCCCGAGGTGTCGGCCGATCTCCGCCAGCTCGTTGCCGTCGGTCGACAGCAGCACGCGGTCGAGGGTGTCGCTGCCCAGCGCGTGCTCGATGGTCCACGCCAGGCAGGGCTTGCCGGCGACCGGCAGCTGGTTCTTGTGGGGCAGGCCTTTGCTGCCGGCGCGGGCCAGGATGACGGCGAGGGTGTCCATGTAGAGGCTGCTTCTTTCGGCCGCCGGCCACGCCGCGGCTTATCGGGCCGCGGGGCACGGAGTGCAGGGGGCAAAATTCGTAACGGTCCTATCGGCTAGGCCGGCGGGGCAGATGAAACACGGCCGGCGACCGTCGACCACCATTCATAACAACGCCGGCACGTCACGCCCCGGGCCGGGCCGCCCATCGCCGGCAGGTCCAGGTCCGGCACACCGGCCCAGAGCTCGGCCAGCGGCCGGTCACGCACGTTGCCCAACGCCGCCCGCCCCAGCGCGTCCTGGCCGCATAGCGCGACCGTCCCGTCGGACAGCACCGTCAGCCGACGCTTGACCAAGAGCGGGTCATCGAGGCTCGGGGAGTTCCGGGGTTTCCGGGGTTTCCGGGGGGGAGGGTCCATCGGCACCGGGCTGAGGTCCGGCATCAGCGCGTCTTCCGCCCGCCCCAGCGTCAGCGGCCGCTCGATCACCGCGTGGCCCACGACCTGCATCCACCTCTCGAAGAACGTTTCGAGGTCGCCCAGCGTCGCCGACGTCTTGACCAGCCGCGGCACGACCCACGGCATCCCGGCCGGCCGCCCCGACCCCCGGAATCCAGCCGACCGCCGGTCAAACAACCACTGCAGCGTCGCCATCACCTCGGGCAGCCGGTCCACCCCCATCACCTCGGCGTAGGTCGCCGCGGTGTCGGCGTTCAGGCGGACGCTCACCACGTCGATCGGCAGCTCCGTCAGCGGGGCCAGCGCGTCGCGCTCGGCCAGCAGGTCCGTCTCGACGTGCAGCCCCACGACCCCCGCACCGGCGGCGGCGTCGACCACCGCGGCGTAGTCCGGGTGCAGCGTCGCGTCGCCGAGCCCGCCGAGCGTCACCGCCCGGCCGGCGCACTGCTTCACCACCTCAACCGCCAACGCCGGGTCCATGTCGCCCCGCGGCAGCTCCACGTCATGCTGCGGCACGATCGGCCCGGTCGCCAGCCGCCGCGGCGTGAGCTCGATCGTGACCTGTTCGGGCAGCGTGTCGAACACCCGCTCCGGCCGCGAAGCCTCCCACGCCCGCGCCGCGTCGGTGACCGCCACCGCGTCGGCGTCGAACACCGCGTCACCCAGACGCTCGGCCACACCTTCCACGAGCGACACCCCGCCGACGCTGACCGCACTTCCGGGGGGGGCGTCGTAGATGAAACGGCGGGCCGTGTCGCGGACCGACGCGGGGATGGGCAGGTTGCACTCGCGGCCGATCGGGTCGATCGCCGGGCGGTGCGGCTGGTACGCCAGCGCCCCGCCGATGGTCGCGTGCTTCGCCGCCAGGTCGCCAAGCACGTCGGTGCTGGTGACCACGGCACCGAGCCCGGGCGGGGCCTGCGTGAACGTCAGACGCATCGCGTCGGGCGCTTCGCGGTGCAGCCGCAGCAGCTCGCCGGCGTAACCCGGATCGAACAAACACCAGTCGCCGCCGACCAGCACGACCGCCTGGGCGTCCGCCGCTTGCGCCGCGGCGTGCAGCGGCGTGGCCGGCAGCAGCTCGTCCCACGCCGTCGCCCCGCCGAGCCCGCCCCGCCAGCCGGTGAGGGCCCACGTCCGCGCCGCCCGCCGCCGCGGCGTGTATCCGTCGCCCGCCGCGTCGGGGTGCGCAAACGTTTCGACGGGCCGCGACAGCCCCGAAGTTTCGACTCCGTCCAGCGGTGTCTGCCCCGGCGGATGAACCACCACCACGCGGTCGACGCCTTCGACCCGCGCCGCCCGCCGCAGCGTGTGCTCCAGCACCGGCCGACCCGCGAGCGGCACGCGCAGCGACCGCCGGTGGCCCAGCCGGCCGACATCCGTATCCGCCACCACCAGCACGATCGCTCTCACGCCCGCTTCGTCTCCTCTCGCGTTCAGGCGGCCCGCTGCTTGTCGCGCGGCGGTCCGTGGCGTCGCACCCGCTCCAGCGCCTCGGCAAAAATCAACTGCGCCTCGTCGCAGGCCGAGACGATCCACGCCAGGTTGTCGCCGTCGCGGTCCAGCTGACGGGCCAGCTTCTCCCGCGGGTCCTTCGCCTCCTGCGCGATCGCCCGGTCCGCCCGGCTGCGCCGGAACGCGCCGACCGTGTTGAGCTGATTCACCAACGCGAACGGCTCCTTGAGGTCGCCCTCGACGCGGCTTCGGTTCCGGGACAGCTCCTCGAAGTGGCGGTCGAGCCGACGCTTGTCGTCGCGCTCCAGGCAGCCGCGCATCTTCTCGATCAGGCGGACGCTGCGCTGCGACATCTGCCGCAGGTCCGCGACCTGGTCGAGCCGACGCCGCAGCAGCGCGTCGAGCCGGCCGAGTCGGTCGGGGTCGAGCCCGCGCGGTGCCGCCGGCAACGCGGGCACCGCTTCCGTGGCGTGTCGTTCCAGAGTTTCAGCCAGCGTCAGCCGCGTCGTGTGCCGCTTGGGCATCCCGCCCTCGGTCGCGTCGATCACGGTCAGCCCGGCCTCGGTGTCGGCGGCGAAGTCGCGCTCGAACTGCTTGAGGTACGTCAGCATCTGCTCGTCCGAGAAGATCGGCCGGCCATGAACGTCGTCGAACCGCCGCAGGTGCCCGCGCATCCGCACGATGCGCTGCCACTCCATCGTCTCGATCGTGTTGAACGGCCCGAGCTCGCACCCCCAGACGCGGTGCACCGCGGTGCCCGGGGCGTAGTAGAGCCCGTCCGAAAAGCCCAGGTCCTGGCCGATCAGCACCACCGGGTCGCAGCCCAGGTGGCGAGCGAGGTAGTACGAGAGGTGGGCGACGGTCGCGCCGCCGCGGATCGGCGTGACGGGGCGGGCCATGCCCTCGGGGCGGTGCCGCGGGTCGCCGAGCAGCTGGTCGTTGAACCCCGAGTTGCAGACCCGCACCGGGCCGGGGAACGCGTCGAGGATCGCGGGGTGGGCCTTGGGCTCGGCCACGAGCGTGACGTCCGGCAGCTCGGGCAGCCCCTCGTAGAACCGCGCGCAGATCGGCGAGTAGTCGAGGGCTGTAACGAAATCGGGCCGGACGCCGCGGTCGAGCAGCGGCCGCAGCGCCGTCTGCACCGCGATGACCACGACGTTGCGCCGCACCGCCGGGTCACGCAACAGGTCCACGTTCTTCACCAGGCTCGGCCCGGCCCCGACGCACACCGCGACCCGGCCCTCCGCCGCCCCTTCCAGCTCGTTGGTCGTCGCCCCCGCCGCGTAGACGTCGAGGTTGTTCGCCAGGTTCCGGCACGTCCGCGACGCGTTGACCAACGCCGTGGCGATGTTGGTCCGGCAGTAGGCGACCACGTCCGCCACCACCCGGCCGAACGCCGCGGCCGACTCGGCGTGGAGCTTCCGCGCCGTCGGGAGGGTCACCAGTTGCGTGCCCTGCGTCAGCAGGTGCGCCGCCGTTTCGCACCGCGACAGCACCGCGGCGCGGTCGACCGCGGGGGGGGTCGCGTCCGGTTCGGTCTCGTCTTCGCACACCGGCCCGGCGAACAGCCGCACGTTCTTCTGACCGAGCCACCCGCTCAGGTCGCGCCGCTGCAGCACCGCCGCCAGCAGCGCCGCGTCCGGCTCGTACACCACCAGCAGCCCGTCACGCCCGAGCGCCGCCGCCGCCCGCTCCGCGGCGTAGCCCAGGCCTAACCCGATGAGCACGACGCAGCCCGTCTGCCCGTAGTCGATCCCCGCCAGCAGCCGCTCCGCCTCGCCGACGGGGTCGTACTTGCTGCACAACCCCACCGCCCGGCCGCCCGGCTCCGCCGATTCGAGCGAAGCCGTCGCGTGCCCGTCGGCCGTCTCGCCCCACCGAAGCCCCGCCGGCGTCACCCCGCGCAACGCCCCGAGCAGCGCCGGGTCGGACCGCCCCAGCGCCGCGGCGTTCGCCGGCAGCGGATTGAACGTGGTTTCACTCATGCCGTCCCGCTGTTATCGGAAGCCCGACCAACACGTAATGAGCTTTTGCCTTCCTTGGCGCTCTTGGCGTCCTTGGCGGCAAAACCCGACCCCGCCCCGCCCGGTTTCCGTACGATCCCCAGATGACCAACGAGCTCACCCGCCTGCTGTTCGAAGACCCCGGCTGGGCCGTGGTCGCCTGCGTCGCGGTCTCGGCCGTGCTACGCATCGTCGGCAAACGCCGCGGGGACCGCCGGGCCGTCCTCGTGTCCTACGCCGCGCTGGCCCTGGGCCTCGGCGTGTTCGCGCTGGCCCGCTTCGTCACCACCGACCGCGAAGCCCTGATCCAACGGACCGAGGCGCTCGTCGCCGCGACCTCGCCCGCCGACGCGTCGGCCCTGGCCGAACTGTTCGACGGCCGCGCCCTGCTCGTCGGGCCCGGCGGCGCGGTGTGGGACGACCTCACCGCCGCCTTCGTCGCCGGCGAACTGGAAGAACACGACGTCACAGAAAACGAGGTCCGGGCCGTCGACGCGACTTCCGATGGTTCCAGGCGTTCCGGGGGCAGCTCCACCCTCGACGTCAGCAGCCGCGTCAACGGCTTCCCCATGCGGACCCGGTGGCAGCTCGACTGGGCCCGCGGCGACGACGGCGTCTGGCGGCTGACCACCCTGCGCTGGCTAACCTTCAACCAGCAGGAACCCTCGCCGAGCCTCTACCGATGAAAACGATCTGCCGCACGTTGGTCTTGACCCTCGGTCTCGTGCTCGCCGCCCCGGCCGCACCGGCCGCCGACACCCCCGGAACCCCCGACACCGCCGACCTCCGCCCCGCCCTCACCCCCGGCCAGACCACCCGCTACGAGTTCTGGAACCGCATCCAACAGTCCGCCACCGTCGCCCTCGCCGGCCGGCAACGCACCCAGGACTCCTCCCTCGAGATCGTCGGCGAGGTCACCTGGACCGTCCGCGACGCCCCGCCCGACGGCTCCTCTACCTGCAGCATGACTCTCGACTGGATGAGCCTCACCAACCGACCCGCCGGCCAGCCCGAACAGGTCATCGACTCCCGCCGACCCGCGTCGCCAGACACCGAAATCATGCACGAGCTCATCACCGCCATGGCCGGCGTCACCCTCACCGTCACCCTCGGCCCCGACGGCGAAGTCACCAACCTCACCGGCCTCGACCGCATGAACCCCAAGACCACCCGCCCCGAGCTGCTGCCCAGCGACCTCGACTTCCGCGAGACCGCCTCCGACCTCGCCGCCCTCGCCAAAGCCCCCCCCGGAACCGCCGCCGCCCACGGAAACGTCGCGGTCGGCACCACCTGGGACGCCGACTTCCGCTGGGACCACGACCTGGGCCAGGTCGACCAGGACTGGACCTACACCCTCGAAGCCGTCGAAGACCTCGCGGGCGTCCCCGTCGCCGTCGTCACCGGCACCGCCGACCTGTCCCTCGACCCCGACCCCGACGCCGCCGGGCAGCTCCCCCCCGGCACCCCCGCCCCCCGCATCCGCATGCTCGACGGCCGCGCCACCACCCGCGTCCTCTACGACCTCACCCGCCGCGAGGCCGTCGGCCGCCACAGCACCGCCGCCGAGACCGTCGAGGTCCGCCTGCAACTGCCCGACGGCAACACCTTCACCCGCACCCTGACCGAGACCCTCACCGGCCAGGTGCTGCGCCTGTCCGAAGATTGAGCGCCACCGCCGGGCGGGCAAGCCCGCCCGCTACCCGTCACGACGCGGCGTCGTTCATGGATGTGTAGCGGCGGGACTCGTCCCGCCGTCGATCACGTTGCGGCACCCGCACTCGGGACACACCCGCACGCCGTCCACACCCAACAACCCCCGCAGGTCGTAACCACACCCGAAACATACCCCCGGCAACCGCCACCGCCCCCGGCCAACGACGCACGCAAACCCCCACATCACCACGGGCAGCAACGTAATCAGCAGCACGTTCAACGCCTCGCCGACCCGGTACGGCGTAAACGATGAGGTATACCGGCCCCGCCCGAAAACCCGGCTGTACCCCGCGGCCGCCTCGAAAAACGCCCAACCCGCAAACAACGTCATCACCCCCAACAGCATCAGCCGCACCCGCCACCGCGGCCGGTCCAAGGCGTGACGCTGCGCGGGCTCCAAGCGGTCAACCCATTCCGCTTCCCGCGCACGGCACAACCAAACCGCCCCGGCCCACGCCAGCCAGCCCACGCCATGGCCGACGCAGGCCAGTAGCGTCGTGACCAACCGGAACAGATCCGCACGCGGGTGCCACGGGTCCCGCCACGCCATCGCGGCCCAGTCGATCCCGCACCCCACCACCGCCCCCGCCAACACCGCCCCGATCCCCGCACCCAACGACCGCGCCGCCCGGCAGGGGTTCCGCACCGCCTGCAACGCCACGCCCAGCCCCACCGCCAACAGCACCACACCGAACACCATGGACAGCCCGTCGATCGGGTTCCGCCCCCGGAACCACAACTCAAACAGCGGCGAGCCGGGCCACATCACCGCGGCGGTCACAAACAACGACAACGCCGTCGCGTAAACCGCAAGCGGGTAACGCCGGCCGAGCACGTCGGTGGTCAGCAGCACCACCCACCCACCCGCCGCACCGAGCAGCCCGATGAGCCATGCTTGCCAGACCCCGCTCATGGTGAGCTTCCGCGGGCGTGGAGAGAACCCTTTTCAGTAGCCAAGACGCAGCGCGTCGCAGCTGTGACGTACAGAAAAATAAGCAAGCCGTTACGCCCCGTACCCCGCCATCGGCTCACACGAGCACACCAGGTTCCGGTCGCCGTACGGGTTGTCGATCCGCCCCACCGCGGGCCAGAACTTCGCCCCCGGGAGTTTCTGCCGCGCGTCCGGGTAGGCCGCGACGTCCCGGGGGTAGGCGTGGGTCCAGTCGTCGGCGGTGACCGCGGCGGCGGTGTGCGGCGCGCCCTTGAGCGGGTTGTCGTCGGCCGGCCAGTCGCCGCGTTCGACCCGTGCGATCTCGTCCCGCAGCCCGAGCATCGCGTCGGCGAAGCGATCGAGCTCGGCCTTCGACTCGCTCTCGGTCGGCTCGACCATCAGCGTGCCGGCGACGGGCCAGCTCATCGTCGGGGCGTGGAAGCCGTAGTCCATCAGCCGCTTGGCGAAGTCGTCGACGGTGACACCCGCCGACTTCTCGAACGGC
>JBCCOP010000010.1:0-33511 GCA_039025315.1 Planctomycetota bacterium
CGTACATGTTGACGGTGGCGACGGTGGACTGCTTGCCGCCGCCGGGGGTGTCGAGGGTGATGGGGTAGCGGATGTCCTTGACGCCGACCTTGTCGATGGGGACGTGGCGGAGGTCGTCGGAGCCCTGGACGTCGGGCATCGCGTTGGGCAGGGTGCGGGGTTGAGGGTCGGACATCGCGGGCTCGGGGGGGGCGGAGGCGTCGGGCATGTCGGGGTCTCGAATCGAGAAGGGGTGATCCGGCCGGTTCTCGGCTAAGCCAGTCTAGGCGGGGGTCGGGTGGCGGGCAAAAACCCGGGCGGCGGGGCGGCTCTATGATCGGGCGATGAAGCTCTACACCAAACGCGGCGACCGCGGCGAGACGGACCTGTTCGGCGGGCGGCGGGTCCGCAAGGACGACCTGCGGGTCGAGGCGTACGGCACGGCCGATGAACTCAACAGCCACGTCGGGCTGGCGTTGTGCGAGGACTTGCCCGAGGCGATCGCCGGGCCGCTGCGGTCGATCCAGAGCCGGCTGTTTGAGATCGGCGCCGACCTGGCGACGCCCGAAGACGGCAAGGCGGGGTCGATGGTGCCCCGGGTCACGGACCGCCACGTCGCGGAGCTCGAGGCGTGGATCGACGACGCGGACGGGGCGGTGCCGGCGATGCGTCACTTCGTGCTGCCGGGCGGGACGGAGGCGGCGGCGCGGCTGCACGTGGCGCGGACGGTGTGCCGGCGGGCCGAGCGTCTGTGCGTCACGCTGGCCGAGCACGAGCCGGTGGGCGAGGGGGTGATCGTGTACCTCAACCGGCTGAGCGACCTGCTGTTCGCCCTGGCCCGCCGGGCGAATCACGACGCGGGGGTCGAGGACGTGCCTTGGATCGCCCCGCCTCCGGAAGTGACCCCGGAAGAAGCCGCCGCCGGGGCGGCCGATGGCTGACGCGGTCCCGACACCCAAGCGACGCCGGGGTCGTCTCCGCCGCTTCGCGTTGATCCTGCTGCTGCTGGGCGTCGCGTTGCTGCCGGCTTGCGGTCACCTTCAGGTCGCGCTGCTGCCGGTGGCCGAGTGGATCGGGCCCGAGGGCGTCTACCGCTTCGACGTCGGCGACCGCCGGGTGATGGCCCTGACGATCGACGACGGCCCGTCGGCGCACACCGACGCGATCCTCGACCTGCTCGCCGAGCGCGGCCACACCGCGACGTTCTTCGTCCACCCCGACCACACCGACGCGCTGGGCCCCGCCGGCCGGGCCTCGGTGCGACGCATCCTCGACGAGGGCCACGAGCTGGGCAACCACACCGCGGCCGACGTGCCGAGCGTCCGCCTGCCCCCGGACGCGTTCGCCGCGAGTTTCACGCGGGCCGACGAGGCGCTCCATGAGCTGGGCGTCACGCCGCGGTGGTTCCGCACCGCCGGCGGCACCTTCAACCCCGACACCATGTCGCCGCTCATGGCGCAATACGGCTACGACCCGCGGTTCGCGATGGCGTCGTTCGTGCCGTGGGACACTTTTCTTCACCTGCCAGCGACCTACGGTAAACAGCTCGGGGCCCGGGGCTATCCGGGGGCGATCCTTGTGCTGCACGAGGGCATCGGCGAGCAGGCCGGCCGCGGCGAGCGCACGATGACCACTCTCCGACGCCTGCTCGAAGAGACCGACCGCCGCGGCTACCGGCTCCGCACGCTGTCCGAGGTCGAGGCGATGTCGCGAGAGTGACGCTTCACAGGTGGTGCCGGGTCAGGTACGCCACCGCGCCGGCGATGTCGACGTGGTTGACGTCGAAGACCACGTCGGCGACCTGGCGGTACACCGGGTCGCGCTCGGCGAGGACGGCCGTGACCTCCTCGACCCCGCCGCCGAGGCCGGTGAGGGCGGGGCGGGTCTGGCCGGTCGCGGCGTCGTCGGCGATGCGCTTCGCCAGGACCTCGGCCGAGGCGAAGAGGTAGATCCGCTTGGCGTCCGGCGCGTCGATGACGGCCTGCCGGGCCTCGTCCTGCATCAGTGTCCCGCCGCCCAGGGCGACGACCAGGTTGTCACGGCCCAGCAGCTCGCGGGTGACTTCGACCTCGGCGGCGCGGAAGGCGGCTTCGCCCTCGGTGTCCCAGATGTCGGCGATCGAGCGGTTGCCGAACCGCTTGCCGACCTCGGCGTCGGTGTCGGCGAAGTCTTTCCAGGTCTGGTCCGCGACCTTGCGGCCGACGGCGGTCTTGCCGCTGCCGCGGTAGCCGAGGAAGATGATGTTCATGGCGATCCTATCGGCAGGCCGGCGGGGGCGGGTGAACTTCGGCGCGGCCGGCGCAGGCCGGAGGGCGTCCGCGTGAACGAGGGACCGGACGTGCCGGCCGCTTTCCGCCCGGCAGTCGTGCTGCCGAGTTATCAGAGCGCCAAGCACCTGCCGGCCGTGCTCGACGCCGCCGCGGCGTGGGGCCTGCCGCTGATCGTCGTCGACGACGGTAGCACGGACGACACCACCGGTGTGCTCGACGCCTGGGCCGCGGCCCACCCCGACGCCCAGCTGCACCGCGTGACACACCCGACCAACCGCGGCAAGGGGGAGGCGCTGCGCAGCGGCTTCGCCGAGGCGGCGCGGCTCGGGCGGACCCATGCGTTGACGATGGACACCGACGGTCAGCACGATCCGGCCGACGCCGCGGCGCTGCTGGCCGCGGCGGAAGCGGCGCTGGGGACGCTGGTGCTGGGCCACCGCTCGACCAACGACCCGAACTACCCCGCGGGCAGCCGGCTGGGCCGGTCGTTGTCGAACCTTGCAATCCTGATGTCGTGCGGCCTGCGGGTCGGCGACAGCCAGTGCGGCTACCGGGTGGTGCCGCTGGGGCTGATCGACGCGGTGCGTTGCCGGGCGGGGCGGTACGGGTATGAGGCCGAGTTGCTCGTGCGGGCCGGCTGGGCGGGCGTTGCGCTGGTGCAGGTGCCGGTGCGCACGATCTACCCGCCGCGGGGCCGGCACGTGAGCCACTTCCGGCCGCTGCGTGACACGCTGCACGGCCTGACGCTGCACCTGCGTCTGCTGACCCGGGCCATGCTGCCGCTGCCCCACCCCCAGTGCCCCCCCCCGGAATTGGGCCGCGGCGTGGGCCGACGTTCAGGCACGCCGTGGTGGCAACGGGTCCTGCGCTGGGTCGATCCGCGCGAGCTGGTGCGGGCGGCGCGGCGCGACCGCGTTGGGCAGATGAGCGTCGCGGCCGGGCTGGCGCTGGGCGTGTTCGTCGCCAACCTGCCGCTGTACCCGGTGCAGACGTTGGTGGCGCTGTACGTCGCGCGTCGGCTGCACCTGCACCCGGTCTCGACGGTGGTTGGGTCGCAGGCGGCGTTCCCGCCGCTGGGGCTGATGCTGATCTTCGCGGCGGTCTACCTCGGCCGGCTGGTGCTCACCGGCGCTCCGCCGGCTTGGTCCGACTTTGCGGGCCTCGGCTCGCTGGGCTTCGCCGAGCTGCGGCAGCTGCTGCACGGCTACTTCCTGGCGTGGTGGATCGGCGGCGTGGCGATCGGCGCGGCGATGGGGCTGATCGCCTTCGGGGTGGCGCTGCTGCTGCTGCGCTTCGTGCCGATCGACGACGAGCCTACGGCTGCGGCCATGGCTCGGTGACGCGGTAGCCCGGCAGCCCGAGCAGCTCGTCGAGCCGGACGATCTCGACGCCGCGGTCGCGGAGTTGGTTGACCAGCGGGACGACGGCGTCGGCCGTTGGTTGCCGTGACGCGGGGCGGTCGGGCTCGTGGCCGTCGTGTAGCAGTAGCACCTCGCCGGCCTTTGCCCGCCGCAGTCGCTTGACGATCTTCGCCGTACGCGGCGGCCGCTTGCCCCCGTCACGCGCCCGGCGGGTCCACGTCACCACCGCGTGCCCGCCGAAGGCGGCCTCTTTCATCAGGTGCCAGTGCTTGAGGCCCATCGGCGGGCGGAACATGGCGGGCCGTTTGCCGATCACGTCGAACACCGCGTCGTCGCCGCGGTCGAGCTGCCGCCGCCAGAACGCGTTGAGGCCCCACAGCCCCTGGCGGTCGTGGTCGAAGCTGTGGTTGGCCACCAGGTGCCCCTCGTCGTCCATCCGCCGCACGAGGTGCGGGTGCGCCAGCACGTTGCGGCCGATGACGAAGAACGCCGCCGGGGCATCGACCGTTTGCAATGCGTCGAGCACCGCCGGCGTCGCGTCGGGCGTCGGCCCGTCGTCGAACGTCAACGCCACCCGCGGCGGCAACGCCTCGCCGTGTTCATCGACCTCCGGCCCGCGGAACACCAGCGGCCCCATGATCCGGCTGCGCGGGTGCACCATCCCCCAGCCCAGCAGCCCGCCGCCCACCACCGCCGTCGGCGCGATCACCGTCAGCCACGTCGAGACGATCAGCATGGCCGGAGTCTACTCCCCGGCCCCACGCACCACCGGCGGCACGTAGCCCGGCTGGATCGCGTCGAACACCTCGGCGCTGCGCAGCGGCCCGTCGATCGGCCGGCCCGTCGTCATCACGAACGCCGCCGAGTTCACTTGATTGAGCCCGCCGTGCGTCGACCGCGGGTCGACGAACCAGCGGAACCAGCCGATGCCGGCGCAGTAACCGTCCTTCACCGTGACCATGACCTGCGGCACGTTGACGGTGCCGAGGTGGAACGCGTCCCACAGCCGGGCCGGGGCGTCGGGGAAGGTGTGGTCCGCCGTGGCTTTCAACCAATCGTCGCGGCTCAACGCAACGCCGACCAGATCGCCGCCGTAGTCCAGCACGTCCGCCGTCTGCGGCGTGTAGACGAGCCGCCCATCGTCCATCGTCACGCGGGCCGCGCCGCGGTGATCGCGCACCACCACACCGTCTTCGTCCATGTACGCCACGGTCTCGACCTCGTCGTGCCCGTGCAGCAGCGCGTCGCCCACCGCGGCGGGGCGGGGCGTGTGCACGCCGAACCAGGTCATCAGCCCGTCCATCTCGACGAACACGTCGTCGGGCCGCCGCGGCCGATCGGTCACGCGGAACCCCGCGTCGCGCAGCGTCCGCTCGACGTCGATCCACTCG
The DNA here is from genome assembly GCA_039025315.1 of Planctomycetota bacterium. Classification (GTDB taxonomy): domain Bacteria; phylum Planctomycetota; class Phycisphaerae; order Phycisphaerales; family Phycisphaeraceae; genus Algisphaera. The sequence continues at coordinate 5,002 of JBCCOP010000010.1, forward strand.
GTGTCCCTCAGGTTGTGCCCGTGGTCCGACGCGACGCTGAGCCGCACCGCGCCGCGGCGCTCGTAGAGCACCTGCAACAGGAACTTTTCCAGTTCGTCGATCACCTCGTCGAGGCCCGCCTGCCCGTACTTCATGATCATCGCGGCGGACGACGAGACGTAGACAATGGTGGTGCGGTGCGGGCTGGCGTCGAACGCCTGCCGGGCCCGTTCGAACTCGGCCCGCAGGTACGGCCGGGGGTTCAGCCACGCCCGGCTGTTCTCGTCGTAGTCGATGTGGTAGTGCAGCCGGCGGTGCCACGGGTTGCGGTACCCGCCGAGACGCTTCGTGATGAGGTTGGTCACGCCGCGGCGCTGCGGCCGGGGGTCGTAATGGCGGTTGATGGCCCCGGGCATCGGCGGGGCGTGGAGGATCGCGCCGAAACAAAGCGCCGACATGCTCGGGTACGGCGCGATGACCTTCGCCGGCTCGTGGAACGCGCCCCACGGCCCCCGCGCCCGCTCGGCCAACGCCGCCCGCAGCGCCGGGTACGACACCGAGTCGATGAGCACCACCAAGTGCGGCAACGCCCCGGGGTCGAGGTCGGCGAGGTGGTACCGCCGGTCGTCCGCGCCGTCCTCGTCGTCGTCGTAACCCAGCGTGAGCAGCCGGCCGTCGCCGGCGTGGGTTAGCGCAAAGTCGGCGGTGCCGTCGCCGTCGGTGTCGTACCACGTGTCGCGGCCGTCAACGCGCGTTGGCGCGTCCGGGAAGACCAGCCGGTCGGTCGGGGCGCAAGCGCCGAGACCCAAGGCCACCAATAAACAGGCGAGAAGGCACCGACTCATGCAGCACTCGGCTCGGCGTGGGTCGAGACCGCCGACGATACGGCCCGGTGCCGGATCACCAACGCCGGCAGCAGCAAGATCAGTGAAGCGAGCCACGCCGCGCCGACGCCGACGGCCGTGAACCCGCCCAGCGTGCGGATCGCCGGCACGCTGGTGAACGCCAGCGACCCGAACGCCAGGCCCGTGGTGAGGCTGGTCATCGTCACGGCGTGGGCGCTCGCGGCGAGGTGCTCGGTCAGCGTCTGCCGATCGAGGCCACGCCGCCGGGCGTGGCGGGCCAATGCCGTGAGCATCACCCCGTCATCGACGCCGATGCCCACGACCAGCGGCAGGGCGATGAGGTTGATCGCGTTGAGGCTCCACCCGAACGCCGCCGCCCCGGCCACTAAACCCAGCAGCCCCGCCCCCGCCGGCAGCAGGGCGAGCAACAGGTCGCTCGGCCGGCGGAAGAACACCGCTAACCAGACCAGCACCAGCCCGCCGGCGATCAGCAGCAGCCGCGACAGCCGCCCGCCGATCGCGCGCTGCGTGTCGTAGCCGACGACCGAGATGCCCGTCAGCGTCGCCCCGTCGATACCCGCCAGCTCGCCCCGCACCGCGTCGAGGCTGTCGTTGCGTTGCTGCGTCGTGGCCCACGGCCGAGTTAGCGTCGCCAGCACCAGCCCCTGGGTCGGCTCCGCCTCACCGCGCGGCAGCACCAGCCCCGCCAGCTCGTCGAACGCCCACACCTCGGCCCACGTCGGACGTTCGGCCGTCAGCAGTGTCTGCAAAAACGTCTCGTACTCGGTGAACGCCGCAACGGCGAAACCTTCTGCCTCGGCTGACCTTCGGAAGTCTTGCAGCACCCTCTCGATCTCGGGCCGTGGCGCGACAACTTCCGGGGGCGGAGGGGGCATCAAGGTGGCGGGGCCGAAGACGCCGGCGAGGCCGAGGCGACGGGCCGTGTCGTCGCGGTTCAAGCGCCGCTGCGTCGCCGACGCCGCCCGCAGCATGTCGTCCGGCGTGTTGCCCTCGACCAGGATCGTCAGCGAATTCGGCGCGGCCCCGAAGACCTCGGCCAGCGTGTCCTGCGTCTCCAGCGGCGGGTGCGGCTGGGGGTGCAGCGCGTGCAGGTCGTCGTCGAAACCAACGGGGGCCGACCACCCGTCGCCGCCGCGGGCCGTGGACACGACGACGACGCCCAGGAGCGTCACGACGCACACCCCGCCGCCGAGCCAGGCCCCCGGCGTCGCCGCGATCCGCCGCACCACCGGGCCGAGGTCGAAACGCGCCGCCGACAAAGACCGCTCGCCCCGTCGCCCCCGCCCGAACCTCGCCAGCAGCGCCGGCAGCACCGTGAACGCCGCCAGCCACGCCAGGGCCAGCCCCAGCATCCCGAGCACCGCGAACTCCCGCAGCGACTGAACCCCAGACGCGAGGACCGCCGCGAAGCCGATGAGCGAGGTGACGCACGCCGCCCCGACCGCCGGGCCGACCGCCGCCGCCGTCCGCCGCGCCGCGGTCCGGTCGTCCGCCCCGGCCCGCCGCTGCGCCTCGTGGTGCGACAGCACATGCACCGCGTAGTCGATCCCCAGCCCCGCCAGCACCGCGCCCGCCACCGCCGTCACCGGCGTCAGCCGCCCCGACAGCAGCGCGTACACCCCGAACGCCCCGACGACCGCCGCGTACACCGGCAGCTTCAGCAGCCAGAACGCCAGCGGGTGGCGGTACACGACGAGGAATACCGCCACCAGCAGCAGCACCGACCCCGTGCACGCACGGATCATGTCGGACCGGGTGCGGGACGCGCTGAGCTCGGCGATGGCGTACGCCCCGGTGTAGTCCACCCGCAGCAGGTCGTCGGCGTTGGCCCGGCCGACCGCGTCGCGCACCGCCGGCATGAACGCCGCGGTGAAGTCCAGGTCGTTGGCCGACTCCGTGCCCGTGATCCGCACCAGGATCGCCCGGCCGTCGGGGCTGACCATCGCCGCGCCGCCCGGCGTCTGGTCGCCGTCGAAGAACCGCTCCGCCGTGTCGCCGCCGCGCAGCCCCGCCCCTGCCCCGGCCAAAAACTCACGCAGCCTTAGCGGGTCGCGCACCAACCGCTTGGCGAGCTGGCCCGCCGCCGCGCCGGGCGCGGCGAGCATCGCCGCGTTCTGCCGGAACTGCGCCCGCATGGCTTCCGGACGCAAACGCTCGACCAGCGCTCCGCGCTGTGCTTCATCAAGGTAGTGCCAACCCCGCGGCACGAGGACCTCTTCAACGAACGCGGTCGCCTGCGCCGTCGGCCGGTAACGCACGTCCGCCACTATGGGTTCGTCGGTCAGCTCCGCCTGCAGCCGCGCGGCAAACCCGATCAACCGCGCGGGGTTGGCGTTGACCGAGCCTTCCGGCAGCCGGGCCAGCACCACCAGGTCGTCAACCAACGCGTAGCGCCCGACCACCTGCCCGAGCGCCACCGACGACGGCTGGTCGTCCGCCAGCATGTCCGCCACCCCCGTCGCCGGCTCGATCCGCAGCGCCACGAGCAGCGCGACGCCGCAGAGCCCCAGCACGACGAGCAGCGTCACCCCCGGCCGGGCCGTCACCCGGTCCACCCACCACGGCAGCGGCCCGCCGGTCTCGTCGGGGCCCGCGAGGTTCACGGCGTCTCCGCCGCGTCGATCCGCACCGCCCGGCGTGGCGGCACGAACGCCCGCGGGTTCAACGCCCCGCCTAGCGTCACGCTCGCGAACTCCAGCTCCGCCTCACCGAACGGCCCCGACGCCGCGACCGATCGGTACCACGGCCCGGTGTCGTAGTCCGACCACCGCGTTTCCACCGCGATCGACGCGCGGCCGTCGATGGTCACCACAAACCGCCGCGGCGTCAGCGTCCGCCCGTCGATCTCGGCCCGCAGCCCGTCCGGCCAGACGGCCCGCAGGTCGCCGCCGACCCGTGACAGCTGCGCCGCCGACCAGTCTGGCCCGGACAACAAGTCCTTCAGCCGCCCGGTGAGCCGGGTCAGCCCTTGCTCCGTGTCGCCGCCCGCCTCGCGCATCTCTTCCCGCCCCGCGACGAACACCCCGTCCGGCGTCGCCGTGAGGTCGAACACGCTTTGGCTGAGCTTCCAAGCCCGCAGCCGCAGCCGGCCGTCGCCGTCACTCACCAGCGCCGCGTCGAGGCGCGGCGACGCCTCACCCTGCGCCGACGTCAGCCGCAGCGTCAGCCGCGCCTGCACCGTGCCGCGGGCGGCTTGCCGTTCAACCAGGACCCGCCGGGCGTCTTCGACCTCGGCCCACGTCACGACCGGCACCGGCTCGTTCACCACGCCCGGCCGCCACGCGCAGCCCGAGAGCAGCCCGCAGACCAGCACCACGACCGCCCACCTCACGCCGGCACCCGCAGCCGCCGCCGCAGCACCTTGCCCGTCGCGCTCTTGGGCAGCGTCGCCCGCAGCTCGAACCGCCGCGGCACCTTGTGCGCCGCCAGCCGCTGACGCAGGAACGACCGCAGCTCCGCCTCGTCCACGCCGTCACCGTGGGCCGTGACGATCGCCTTGACCCGGTTCACCGTCGGCGTCACCGGGTCGGGCACGACGACACACTCGGCCACCTGTGGGTGCCCGCCCAGCACCGCCTCGACCTCGATCGGGTTGACCTTCACCCCGCCGACGTCGATCAGCAGCTTGAGCCGGCCCGTCACCTCCAGGTCGCCGGCCGCGGACATCCGGCCCAGGTCGCCGGTGAGGAAATAGCCGCCAACGACCGCCTCGGCCGTAGCGTCGGCGTCGAGGTAGCGGTCGAACATCGACGGCGCCCGCACCGCGACGTGACCAACTTCGCCGGGCGGCAGGGGCGCGTCGGGGTCGGGGCGGTCGGGGTCGAGGATGCGGACCGACACGCCGCGCATCGCCCGGCCGACGCCCTCCGGCGGGGCCCCGGGCAGGTGCGGCGTGAACGTGACCGACCCGACCTCGGTGCTGCCGTAGAGCTGGCCCAGCCGCAGGCCCGTCCGCTCGTGGAGCCGCCGCGCCAACGCCGCCGGCATCGGCCCGCCGGCCGAGTACGCCGCCCGCAGCCCGCCGCGGCCCAGCCCCAGGCGGTCGATCATCTCGAACATCGCCGGCACCCCCGGAAGAAACGTCGCGCCGCTGTCGAGGACCGCGGCGGGGTCGAAGCCGCGTCCCTGCGTTGCCCCGGCCGGGGTGACGTGGTGCAGCGCCGCGGCCCCGGCCCAGAGCGGGGCGAGCAGCCCGTTCTCGATCCCGTAAGAGTGCGACAGCGGCACCGCCGCCGCGACCCGGTCGTCGCCCATGAGCCCCACGGCCTCGGCCACGTTCCGCGCGACCGCGTCGAGCGACCGACCCGACCGCACCACGACCTTCGGCCCGCCGGTGGTCCCCGAGCTCTGCAGCCGCAGCCCGCCGCGGTCGCCGGAGTCGGCCGTGTCCAGCGTCGCTCGCATCGCCGGCTCGGCCGTCACCACGTCGAGGTCGAGGCACACCACGTCGAGCCCGGCGAAGTCGCCGAAGCGTCCCGGGTCGGTGATCACGGCGGCCACGCCGACCCGCTCCGCGAGCGGCAGCAGCTCGGCCCGCGTGAGGTGCGGGTCGACGGGAAAGACGGTCCGGCCCGCGGCGAGCGTCCCGAGAAACGCCGGCACGACGGCGGGGCGGTTCGCACTCAGCAATATCACCACGGCGTCGGGGGCGAGTCGGGTGTCGATCCGCTGCGCCACAGCGAACGTCCGGGCGTGCAAGCCACGCCACGTCACCGGCGGGTGGCGTTCGGCCTCGGGCCCGATCACGCGGACCGCGTCGCCGCCCGGGCGGTCGGCGGCGTGGCGTCGGAGCCGGTCAAAGAGGTCGAGGCCCATCGGGCGGTCTTCCGTCGAGGCGTTTCGGCCGGGCTGGGGTTACACGTAAGCCGGCACAGGCTCGGGCGGGGTTTTGATCTGCGGCCGGGCGGCCGAGTCTTGCGGGAGGGGCCAAGACAACGCCTCCGGCTCGGCGGCGAGCAAAGAATACCCGCCGCGTCGCGGCACCAGCGCCGCCCGCTCCTGCAACGCCGCGCAGGCGTGGAACAGCCGCATCCGCCACCGCACCGCCCACGCCGGCCGCGGGAACACCTGGCCGGCCAGCACCGCGATCACGGCCCGGTGCATCGCCAGCGGGCCGGTCCCGTTGAGCAGCAGGTCGCGGAAGCCCGGCCGGTAGTAGCCGCGGATCATGCGGAAGAACGGGGCGGTGCCGCGCTGCAGGAACCGGTGGTGGTCGTGCTGCGCCGCCTCCGGGGTGGACCGGCCGCGCAGTACGTGGTCGATCCGTTCCGCGGCGTGCCGACCGCCCTCCATGCCGAGGTACAGGCCGGTCGAGAACACAGGGTCGAGGAACGTCGCGGCGTCGCCGGCGAGGAAGTAGCCCGGCCCGGCGTAGGGGGCGCACGAATACGAGTAGTCACAGATCGACCCGTTGCCGTGGGCCGGAGGCGTGGCGTTTCGCAGCCGGTCGCGGACCAGCGGGCAGCGCTCGATGCCCCAACGCAGCATCCGGTTCGCGGGCAGCCGCAGCCGGCGGGCGACGGCGGCGTCGAGCACCATCCCGACGCTGACCCGCCGGTCGTCGATCGGGATCATCCAGAACCAGCCCTCGTCGCAGAGCACCATCGTGATCTGGTCGTCGCCCAGCGCGTTGTCGCGGTCGACGTTCTCGAAATGGCCGAAGTAGGCGATCTTCTGCAGGGCGGGCGCGGTCTCGTTGCGGCGGGTCTTGAGGTGTCGGCCGAGCAGGGAGGCCTGACCCGACGCGTCGATGACGTAGCGGCCGCGGACCTCGCCGGCGTCGGTGAGCAGGCGGGCGTCGCCGTCTTCGAGCTTCACCACGCGCTGGACTTTCGCCGGCAACACCTCGGCCCCGGCCCGCTTGGCCGCGCCGAGCAGCGCGTCGTCCAGCACGGCCCGCTCGATGTTGAACGTCTCGCGGACCCCCGGGACCAGCGACTCGTCGAAGCGGATCGCGTGCCCGGCCGAGGCGTCGCCGAGCGCGAACTCGACGCCGGTCTTCTTCACCTGCGGCAAGTGGGCGAGCTCTTCGAGCAGACCCAGGTCAGCGAACAGCTCCATGTCCTGCGGGATCAGCGACTCGCCGACGTGGAACCGCGGGAACTCGTCCTTCTCGACGATCAGCACCCGGCGGTTGGCGCGGGCGAGCGTCAACGCCGCGACGGCCCCGGTCGGCCCACCGCCAACGATCAGGGCTTCATAGGTGGTTTCGGGGGTAAAGCTATCCGACACGGGCCAGCCCCTCGATCTCGACGCCCAGGTCCCGGCGGCACAGCGGGGCGAGCACCACTTCGGGTTGTTGCGCCAGGTGTTTCAGCCGGTCGTCGACGACGCCGGTCACCGTGCCGAGGTCGGCCGGATCGACGACGTAGACGCGGACGGCCTTGAGCGAGACGACGCCGTGGGCCCCGGCGTGGCGGAGCAGGGCGTCGATGTTCTCCAGGGTCTCGTGGGTCTGGGCCGCGACGTCGCCGACGTGGACCGACGACTCGCCGACGATGCTCGAGGTGCCGCCGACCAGCACGCAGCGGCCGCGGTGATCCGCCCGTCCGGGCCCGAGGTCCAGCGGCGGGAAGGCGTCGAGGTCGACCACGGTGGCGCGGGCGAAGCAGGGCGGCAGCGGGCCGTAGGCCTTCGAGTAGCGGTAGGCGGCGCGCTGCCGGGGGTTCTCGACCGGCGTGCCGGGGTGGCGGTCGGCCAGGGCGTGGACGACTAGGTCGGGGTCGGGGTGCCCGACGCCGGTGGCGGTGGCGATGTGCGGGGCGAGCTGCTCGCGGTCGCCGGCGTGGAACCAGTCGGCCAGCGCGGCGTAGCGGCCGGCGTTGAACACCATGTAGCGGTCGAGCCGGGCGTCGGCGGCGGCGTCGACGATGCCGGGGATGAAGTTCCAGAAGCGGACCGGGTGCGGCGACGGACCGTCCTGCAGCGCCCGGCGGACGAGCCGGTACGCCTCGGCGGCGGCGTGCTGGAGCTGCAGGTCGTCGAGCCGGCCGGCGCCGGCGACGCGGGCCTCGGCGTGGGCGAAGCGGGATCCGTAAGCCGTGCGGCAGGTCGCGCGGATCACGCCGTCGTGCTCTTCGGTGGCGACAGTGCGGCGAGGCGGTCCCACCCAGGCGTCGAGCCAGGCGGGCGCGGTCGGGTGCGGTCGGGCTGGGGTCGTGGCGACGATCAGGAGACGCGTCCTTGGTCTCGGGGTGCCGGGAAGCGCGGCGGGCCGGCTTCCGTCGGTTTCGTCACATGTTAATACTTCGCGGGCCGGACGCGAAGCCCCGTCGCCCCGCCGTGAAAGTCGGCGGCGACCACCAGGGTCGGCTCGGCCCCGCCCAGCGCCGCGGCCACCGCGGCCAGCGGCGTCGTGCTGAAACCTTCGGCCATCCCGGCGAAACGGCTTGAGGCAACCCCCGCCCGCCGCAGGCCCGCCGCCTCGAAACGCCCCAGCCAGCCCGGACCGCCGCAGCCGATGATCGGGTCGCGGCTTTTTGCGACCAACCGTCCGACCCCGCGCACCCCGGCCCGCAGGTCACGCCCGAAGTTGGTCTGCGACCCCGGCCCGACCGCGCCCCGGCAGTGTGCCCCCCGCGCCTCGGCCGCCGGTTGCGCCTCCAGCACCAAAGCCACCGCCCCGGCCGCCGTCGGCGTGGGCAGGCCCAGCTCGGCGTAGCACCGCTCGACCAGCGGGTCGTGCTCCTCCCCGGCGCAGACCACGGCCCGGTCGCCCTCGCCGCCGGCCAGCCGCAGCGCCGCGAGTCGAAGCGCGTCGAGCCCCGCCGTCCGGCTGCCGATGATCGACTGGCACCCGCCCCGCAGGTTCAGCCCCATGCTCAGGTGCGCCGCCCCCGCGTTCGGCACGCCCTCGGCGAACAGCATCGGGTTCGCCGCGGCGTAGCCCTCGTCCACCAGGCCGCGGTAGTAGGCGTAGCTGTGCTTGGTCGAGCCGTGGGCCGTGCCGAGGACCGCGGCGCAGTCGGCGGTGAAGGCGTCGCGCTGCGGCTCGTCGAGCGTGTCGAGCCCGGCGTCGTCGGCCGCGAGGCGGGCCGCGGCGAGGGTGAGCTTGACGTAGTCGCTCAGCCGGCGGACCCGGCGGGCTTGCAACAGTTGCAGGTACGCGTCGTCGGGCACCGGGCCGGGCGTCGGCTCGCGGCCGGATCGCGCGTGTTCGACGAAAGCGTCGAAGCCCACGGCGTCGGGCGTGACGATCCCGACGCCGGTGACCCAGACCTCCCGCACCCCCGGAAGTAACGCGGCGCGCTGGCTAGCTTCACCTCCGGGGGTGCGGGACGTGACCACGCAGGTGTTCGCGCCGCCGAAGCCCAGCGACGTGTTCAAAGCGGTGGACATGTCTGCCGGCCTTGCGTCGCCGGTTACGACGTGGACGCCCTCGAAGTCCGTTTCGTCGTTGGTCGTCGTCGCCGTGGTCGGTAGGACGCCGTCACGCATCGCCAAGCCCGCGAGGATCAGCTCGGCCGAGCCCGCCGCCCCGAGCGTGTGGCCCAGCCGGCTCTTGAGCCCGACCACCGGGGTGTCGGCCAGCGTGTCGCCGAACACGCCGCGGTAGGCCGCGACCTCGGCCGCGTCGTTGTCCGGCGTGCCCGTGGCGTGGGCGACGATCAGGTCGACCTCGGCCGCGTCGGCCGCGGCGCCGTCGAGCGCCGCCGCGATCGCCCGGGCCGCGCCGCCGCCGTCGGGCCGCGGCTGGGTGAGGTGGTGCGCATCGGCCGACTCGCCGCCGCCGCGAAGCCACAGGAACGGCGAGACGCCCCGCGCCGCCGCGTCGCTCGCCCGCTCCATCACCACGATGCCGTAGCCCTCCGACACCTTCATGCCCGCACGGTCCCGCGCGAACGGCCGGGGCAAGCGATCGTCGACCAGCCGCAGCGCGTTGAACCCCGCGTAGGCGTACTCGCTGATCGGGTCGTAACCCCCGGCCACCACAAGGTCCAACTCACCGCAGCGCAGCAGCGTCGCGGCCAGCAGCAGGCTGCCCAGCCCCGACGAACACGCCGAGCACGTCGTCGCCGAGAACCCGGTCAGCGGCAAGTGCTCGGTCGCCCGCGCCGCCACCGCCGGCGCGAGGAAGTCGCGCAGCGGCTCGGCCGAACCGCGGCGCACCATCCGGCCCGCCGCGTCCATGCCGTGCAGCGTCGTGCCCAGCATCAGCCCGCACCGCTCGGCCGGGTACGGCCAGGATTCACCTACTACCAAACCCGCATGTCGCAACGCCTCCTCGACCGCAAACCGCAGGTACGCCGACGTCCGCGGCTCGCCTTCGAGGTTCACGTCGTCACCCGCCGGCACCTCCCCGCCCCCACGTTCCGCCTGCGCCGGGTCCTCGATCGCCCGGTACGGCCCCAGCCCGACCCCGCCTTGCCGCACCGCCGACCACACCGCCTCCCGCCCGACACCCAGGCTCGTGGCCAGCCCCGCCCCCGTGACCACGATCCCAGCCGAAGCGTTCGCCAAACCCAGTCCTCACTCGCGTGCGTCGCCGAATTCCTCATCTTACCTCAACCCAAGCCGGCCCTGAGCGCAGCGAAGGTCCGGATCAATCCAACACCCGGTGCAGCACGTGCCACTGCTCGGGGTGACGCCGCACCACCGCCTCGATCGCCGCCCCCACCGCCCGCGTCGCCGGCTCGACCGCCGCCGCGTCGGGCACCGCGATCGGCTCCCCCAACTCGATCGTCACCCGCCCGCCCCCGGAATGCCCCCCGCCCCCGGAAGCGTCGCGTACCGCAAACACCGGCACCAGCGGCGCGCCGGTCATCAGCGCAAGCTTCGCCGGCCCCACCGGAAGCTCCAGGGTCGCGCCGAACATCGGTACCGCCAGCCCCCGCTGGCCCGGCATCACACGGTCGCCCTGCAGCACCACCACCGCGTTGTCGCCCAGCGCGTCCCGCAACGCGAGCCAGCTCGTCGGCCCGTCGTCGATCGGCGTCTCGACGACGCCCAGCGTCTCGTGCAGCGACCGCCGCATCCGTTCGAACCCGCCCAGCGCGTCCCGGCGGAACACGACGTGCACCCGCGGCTCGATCCGCCGCACCGCCGCAAGCCCGACCTCGAAGCTCCCGAAGTGCGCCGTCACCAGGACCGCCCCCCGGAAATTAGCCCTCGCGCTTTCGTAAGCCTCGGTGCCGTGGATCGCCGCGACCCGCCGGTCTAGGTCGTCGGCCGACAAGGGCTGCGCCGCCGCGATGTCGATGACGAAGTCGTAAAAGTCACCCACCACCGCCCGCCCGACGCGGTCGATCGTTCGACCGTCCGCGTCCGGCGCGAGCACGTGCCGCAGGTTCGCCCGAACCGCTTCCCGCGTCGGGCGGTGACACAACCACACCCCCTGCACCGCCGCGGGCCGCAGGCCCCTGACGAACCAGCCCGCCCGACGCGACAGCCAAAAGAACAGCCGCAGCCAACGCTCCCCCGATCCCGTGGTCGCCTCCCCGTGTGCCGCCGGCGGTTTCATCCCGCCCCGACCCCCGCCAGCGGCCGCACCACCCGCGTCCCCGCCGGCAGTTCGAGCTCCAGCTCCTCCGGCTCGATGCCTGGGTTCAGCTCAACATCTTCGAACACCGTCGCCGTCGTCTCGCCGTCCGCGTCGGTGACGGCCATCGACCGCAGCCCGCCGCCGGCGGCCAGCTCCACCGCCACCTCCTCGACCGCTTCGGCCAGGGTGCCGCCGCGGGGCCAAAGCCGCAGGGTGAGCGCGCCGTCGTTGCCCTGTTGCAAGTCCGCTAACTCGAACCGATCGCGTAGCGTCGCGACATCCGGCGACGCCGCGGCCGACAACGCCATCGCCCCGTCGTCCAGGTCGTAGACCTCCAGCGTCTGCGCTTCGGGGTAGTACAGCCGCAGCTCGCCACCGCCCATCAGCATCACCGAGGCGTGCGGCGTCTGCGTGTCCCACCGCGACCAGCCGTCCACCGACCGCACGACGCCCGTTGAGCGGATCGGCTCGGCCAGCAGCGGCGTGAATTTTTCCTGGACGAAACGCGCCCGCAGCGAAGTCACCTCGGGCCGCTCCGCCAGCACCTCGGCGACCCGTTCCCAGCGGGCCGCCTCGTCGGCCGCCGCGGCCACGGCGACGCCGCACAGCCCGACCGCCAGCAGCACCGCTCTCACGACGCCTCCCGCGCGACGCTGGCGATCGTCAGCGAGCCCTTGGCCACCAGCTTGTTCTCCCACCGCGCCACCACGTCGAACTGAGTGAGCTTCCGCACGTCCCGCACCAGGGTCGCCGACAGCTCGATCTCCGCCGGGGGCGCGACCGGCCGCTTCAGCCGCAGGTCGATCTGCGCCAGCTGCCCGCCCGCCCGGTTCTCCGATTCGGCGTGGGACAGCCCCACCAGCCCCGACATCTGCGCTAGCGCCTCGCCGATCAGCACCCCCGGCACGATCGGTTGACCGGGGAAGTGACCGGCGAAGAACGACTCGTCCCCCCGCACCCGCCACACGCCCCGGCCCGACACGCCCGGCTCGATCTCCAGGACCTCGTCGACGAAGCGGAAGCCCTCGCCGTGCGGCAGCAGGTCGATCAGGTCCGTGGGCGGGGCTTGCGTCATGGCGGCGTTGTTTCGGGGGCAAAGCAGATCGGGCCGCTCAGCCTTCGACCCTCGGCGTGAGGTATCGGGCGAGCGTATCGACGCTCGTGAAGATGGCCTCGCCGATATCCTCGTTGGGGATCTTGTAGCCGAGCTCCTTCTCGACGCTGGTGACCACCATGAGAAAGTCCAGCGAGTCGAGGTCCAGGTCCGAGCCGACCAGGGGCATGTCGTCGGCGATCTCGAACGAATCGCCTAGCTTCAGGTCGCGGCGGAGGATGCCCTTGATGCGGTCGAGCGTCGGTCGGGACGGCGCGGCGGGGTCGGGGCTCAAGACAGGGTTCCTGCGTTCGAGAAATGAAGGCGGTGGAGGAGTATATCTCCCGCACGGTCGCCGGATGTCTCAGCGGGATGGGCGTCCCACCAATCACCTCCCGCGCTCAACGCATCGGCAGGTAGTCCAGCTCGCGCAACGCGCGCTCGGCCTGCTGCGCCGGTGTGTCGTACGCCGGTGCGAAGGCGAGGCGGAGCCCGACGTCGGCGTAGCCGCGAGCACCGGCGAAGACGTTGAACGCCCGGGCCGACTCGGGACGCAGCGAAGCGGGCGACAACGCCGAGCCGCCGACGACGGCGAAGGCGTTCTTGTGTTGCCGGCGGAAGGCGTCGCGGCGCTCGTCGATCGGCACGCGGTCGTCGAGCAGCGGCGCGGGGTCCACGGGCACCAGGGTCACCAGCTCGGCGACGTTGCCGATCAGGTGGACCGGGCGGGCCGGCACGGGGGCCGCGCCGTCGGTCGGGTCGACGGGCTTGAACCAGAGGGTGCCGTCGTTGATCGGGTGGTGGTCGGCGGCGGGGGCGGCCGCGTCGCCCCGGGGCCGGGCGCGGAAGGTGTCGGCGTCGGCCCAGGCGACGTCGGCGCGGCCGGCGGCGATGAGCCCGGCGGCGTGCTGGGCGTGACGGGCCCAGGTCGTGTCCCGGAGGTTCGGCAGCTCGCCGGGGGCCACGGGGTAGCGGGACAACGCCGCGGTCCACTGCGCGACGGTCGGCAGCCGGCAGCCCAGCAGCGCGGCGGCGTACGCGGCGCCCTCGGCCGAGACGTAGTTGAGCGGGTGCTTGCCCGCCGGCGGCGAGGGTGTGGCGTCGGCGTAGGCGGCGTGGGTCAGCCAGCCGCCGGGGTTGAGCCGCAGCGTCGTCACGCCCCGGGCGTCGCGGTCCAGCGTCCAGCTCCGCGGCCCCTTGCGCGGGTCTTCCCGGCGGTAGCCCGGCATGGTGGCGGCCCACTGCGTTTCACGCTCGGCCCAGTCGGCCGCCGCCAACGCCAGGCCCACCGGCAGCTCGCCCACGCTCAGATAAAACACCCCGTCCCGACCCGACCCGGGGTCGATGCGGACGAACCGCTGCGTCCAGCCGCCCCGCGTAAACGCGACGACCCGGCCGTCGGCCTCGCGTTGCCACGCCCAGCCCGCCGCGGCCGGGCCCGCGGCGTCGAGCCGCTCGCGGTCCGCCGCGCCGGGGCGGACGTAGCCCGCCAAGGCGGCCAGCGTCGGGGCCAGGTCGGGGTGGTCCGCCACGCCGCTCGCCGCGGTCTGCGCGAGCCAGGCCCGCGACAACGCGAGCACCTCGGTGTCGCGTGGCCCGCCGTCTCCGCCCGCCAGTGTGTCGAGCGTCGCCCGCAGCCGGTGCAGCCTCAGGTTGAACCGCATCGCCGGCGGCAGATCTTCGTCGTCGACGCCGTGGGCTTCGGCCCGCTGCGCCACCGCGTCGACTTGGGCCGCGTCCCGTGTCGCGGCCATGACCCGCTGCCACCGCGCCGGCCCGGCGGCGGCTAGCTCGTCGCGGAGCTCCCGCGCCCGGCCCGCGTCGGCGACCGCTTCGGTCAGCCGGGCCAGGTGCCCGCGTAGCGTCAGCTCGACGTCGAGGGCCGAGCCCGCAGGGGGCCAGTCCAGCTCGCCCAGGCGTCGCCAGGCCGCGAACGCCGTGGCCGGCTCGTCGGCGTCCAGCGCGATCTGGCTCAGCACGTCCCAGCGGTCCAGCGTCGCCAGCAGCCGTAGCGCCACGGCGCGGTCGGCCACCGCCGTCCCCGCCGCCGCCACGGCCGGGTCCCGCCACAGCACGGTCTCCGCCCACGGTGCTGCGCCGTCGGCGAAGACGTCGCCGGGCATCGCCGCCACGCCGCGGACCGCCGCCTCGACCGTCCTTGCTTCGGCCGCCAACGCGTCCGCCGCCGCCGCCGCCTCACGCCACCGTTCCCGACTGGCGGACCACGCGTCGTCGTCCCGCGGGACCCCGTACGCCACGGCCTCGGCCAGGGTCGCCTCGCGGTGCGTCGGCAGGAACGCGTTGAGCGACGCCAACAGGGCGGCGGTCGGCTCGTCGCGGCCCCCGGTTTCGTACGCGGCGGCCGGGGGCAGGGCCCCCGCCTCGGACGGGTCGATCAGCCGCAGCAGGGCGGCCCGCGTGCGGTCGAGTTCGGCCTCGGCCCGGGCGATGTCCAGGTCATCAAGCAGCCGGTCGGCCAGCCGCCCGCACTCGTCCCGCCACCGCCGCTCGACCGCCGGGGACGCGAACGCCTCGGCGGTCAGCGGCGGGCGTTGACGCATCGCCTCGGCCGCGTCCTCCGCCGCCAGACGCCGCGTCAGGCGGTCGGTGGCCCGCGCCAGGTCGTCGATCCGCCGGGCCAACTCCCGGCGACGCAGGTTGTTCTCGGTCCGGGTGCTTTCCAGGGCCGGGGCTTGCTCCAGGGTGACGAGCGCCGCCCCGAGCCGCGCCCGCCGCTTGGCGAACACCTCGGTCGAGGGGTGCGACGCGTCCTGGAGTGTCTGCAGCCGGCGATCGACCTCGGCCAGCCGGTCCCGCTGCGTCGCCGCCCAGTCGCCGGCCGGGGCCTCGTCCACCCGCACGTAGCCCGGGGCTTCTTCGAGCCAACGCCGCATCGCCTCGGTCGGCAGCCGACCCGCCGGCGTCTCGGCGAGCAGGGCGTACGACTCGCCGCGTTGCCACAACTGCTCGTGGTCCAGCGCGGCGTACCGGCCGCTCTCGACCATCTCGACCATCCGCGCCGCAAACGCCTCCAGCGCCTGCAGCCGGGTCCGCAGCCGCTCCAGCGCGTCGCCATTCGCGTGGTCCGGGGCCGCGTCGTCGAGGTCGGCGTAGGCCGCGGCCACGGCGTCGAACATCGGCTCGTCGTGGTCGGCCAGCCGGTCCAGCTCGCTCCGCAGCGCCGCGCACGCCGCGGCGATCGCCGCGGTCTGCGGCTCGGTCAGGGCCAGCGCGTGCAACGCCTCGCCGACCGGCGCCCGGCCGTGGGGCGGGGCGTCGGCCAGGACGCGGCTGACCTCCGCGGCCGCCGCGGTCCAGCCGCGGTCCACCAGCAGGTCGTGGTGCGCCCGCAGGTCGGCATGCGCCGGCCAGTCGGCAAACGCCGACTCGACCCGCCGCAAGGCCGCCTCCGCCCGCCGGGTCGTCTCGATCGCCTCGGGCGTCCGGGCCTCGGCCGGCGGGTCGTCGCGCAGCTGCGCCAGCGGGGCTTCGGGGGCCGCGGCGATCGCCCGCGGGTCGAACGCCTCGGCGGCCTTGAGCTCGGCGATCACGCCGTCGAAACCCAGGTCGGCCATCACCAGGTAATCCCGGTCTCGCAGCGACGCCCGCAGCGGGCCGAACCACGCCGCCGTGTCGTCGCAGAGCCGTTCCCAGCGCTGCCGCTCAACGTCGCTTAGACCCGCGGCGGGCCAAAACGCCCAGAGCCCCGCCCCGATCAACAGCACAACCACAGCCGCCGCGATCCGCCGGCGCCGCAGCCGGCCCAACCGCACCCGGACCCGCCCCCGGATCCGCGGCAGCGGCGGCAGCACCGGCTGCCGCGGCTCGAGTTGTTTGGAAATCCGATCGGGGATCGGCGGCGGGTCGGGCGCGACCCACGAGGTGTCTACCTCGGCTTCGCTCCGTCCGCGTCGGGCCGGGGCCGGGGCGTTGCGTTCGGGTTTCGGGGACGGCGTACGGGTCATCGCGATAGGGGAGGAGACGTCAACCGGGGCCGACCGTGAGGGGCGCGGCCTGGACATCGTGCGTCGGGCTTGGGTCCCACCACTCACTCAGATCGGCAAGACAGGCCCCCTGGATCGACGGAAATCATAACGCCCGCCGGATGGCAGGGTCACGGCGTTGGGCCCCGGCCGGCCGGTCGCCGCAGCGGCACCCCCGCTTCGTGACCTTATCGGCCCGAAGCCCCGCCCAACTCATCCCGCCACCCGCCCGATGGAACCCTTACGTCACGATCTATCGCCCCCCCGGAACACCCCCGGGAACCCCCTTGAGTCCCGCTATGAAAACCGCCCTCGCCGCCGCCACGCTCGCCACGCTCGTCGGGTGCCAGGCCGCCCGCCCGACCGCCGGGCCCACGCCGCCGGTGACGCCGCGGGTCGCCGCGGCACCGACCTTCGGCGTGGGCGATGAGCTGGGCTGGCTCGCCTTCGGCGACCTCGCGCTGGCCCCGCTGCCCGGCGAGCCTCGCAATGTCCTGGTCATCGCCGCCGCCCCCGGAAACCCCGGAACCCCCGCCACCCCCGAGTTCGACTGGGTGGGGCGTTACCTCGCGCTGGCGTACTGAACTTCTGAGGCCGGCTCTACGACCGGCCCGCGGCGGCGACGATTTCTTCGAGCGTCCGCAGGCTCACGCCCTGCGGCGCGATCTTGCCGTAGGTCCACCGCCGGAAGCGGTCCAGCTCCGTTGCGCTCAGCCCCAGGCTGGGCATCGCGTCGTTCACCAGCTCGTCCAGCCCCGCTAGCGCCTCGAGGGCGTCGCGGTCCTGATCCTCCAGCCACGCCAGGAACGCCGCGGGCTCCAGCTCGGTCGTCTCGGCGTCGGCCATGTAACGGTCCGCCGCGGCCTGCAGCCTCATCCGCACCCGCTGCGTCTGGTCCGCCGCACTCGGCGCGTCACCCGGCGTGTTCACTTCAAACACACGGCCGTACGCCTCGATCGCGTCCCGGGCCTCGACGTAACCCAGCCGCCCCGCGCTGACCCGATTCGTGTCGCCGATCCCGACGCCGGATACCGAGTCGTCGAACACGGTAGCGGCGAGCAGGGCCTCGAGCAGCGGCCGCTCTTCGAAGCTCTTGACGTCCACCCCGAAGTCACGCCGCAGGGCCGCGGCCTGACGGGCATCGACCTGGACCACGGCAGCCGGCGCAACCGTCAGCGGCTCGACCGGGGCGAAGCGGGCATACGCATCGACGAAGGTGCCCACGCCGCCGGGATCGACGTTGCCATTACCGGGACCGCCCATACCGGCGTCGCCACTTCCGGGGTCGCCGCTTCCGGGATCACCACTTCCGGGGTCACCGCTTCCGGGGTCACCGCTTCCGGGGTCACCGCTTCCGGGGTCACCGCTTCCGGGGTCACCGTTTCCGGGGTCGCCGCTTCCGGGGTCGCCGTTTCCGGGGTCGCCGTTTCCGGGGTCACCGTTTCCGGGGTCACCGCTTCCGGGGTCACCGCTTCCGGGGTCACCGCTTCCGGGGTCGCCGTTTCCGGGGTCGCCGTTTCCGGGGTCGCCGTTTCCGGGGTCACCGCTTCCGGGGGGGAAGGGTTCGCCGTTGACGAGCAGGGGTCCGAGGCCCGAGTTGCTGCGGTCGCTGAAGCCGCCGGGGGCGTGGAGGGCCAGCCGGTCGTTCGGGGCGGCGTCGGCGAAGTAGTGCAGCTCGGCGGTGTTGATGGTGATCGCCGCGGTGTCGGAGAGCGTGGCGAAACGTGATTGGTTGCGGGAGAGGTTCAGGGGTGCGTGGCCGGTGTCGAGGGTGATGTCGGCGGCCTCGACGCGGCCGCGGCGCAAGACCGAGAGCCCGAGCAGGTCGCCCGCGCCGAGGACGACCGCGCCCTCGACGCCGGCGTCGATCGTGCCGCGGTTGCGTAGCCGGCTGTCGGGCCGGGGGCCGCCGAAGCCCGTGAGCTTGACCATGAGCCGGCCGTCGGGCCCGTCCGTCACGAGCACGTCGTCGCCGACGGCCAGGACGATCTGGCCGTTGTCGCTGCGGACGGCCGCGCCGGGGTGGTTGGTGACGTTGCGGCCGACGAGGACGACGCCGTCGCGGCCGAAAAGCTCGGCGCTGGCGTTCACGACCCGGCCGCGGGCGTCGGTGAAGCGGTCGATCCCGGCCAGGAAGTCGTGGTCGTCGAGGTGGGCCGCCGCGGCGACGAGCCGGCCGACGTCGACCACGGCCGAGCGGCCGAACACCACGCCGGCGGGGTTAACGAGGTAGACCTGGCCGTTGCTGGTGAGCTGGCCGCGGATCGACGTGGGTGTGCCGCCGACGATGCGGTTGAGCACGGCCGACGACGCGCCGGGCTGGTCGAAGACGACCGACTCGCGGCGGCCGATGTCGAAGCGGCCGTATTCGAGGATGGTGCGCGGCGTGGTCGTGGTGATCGTGGTGGTGCGGCCGGCGCGGTCGAAGGTGGCCGCGCCGCTGACCACGTGGGGCGCGTCGGGCGCGGCACCGGCGGTGGTGGCTAGGGCCAGCGGCAACGCGGCGAGCAGAACCAGGCGGGGGTGTTTCGTCATCTCTCTCGGTCCCGGGGTGACGCCGCGCGTCGCCGTTAGTACAGCAGCGTGAAGCTGAAGTGCCACTGCTGCGAGCCGTCGGTGGTGCCGGCGGCGTCGTTGAGCGCGACGCCCCAGTCGACGGTGAAGTTGGCGTTGCGTTTGAACAGGAAGTCGACGCCCAGGCCGACGCCGACGAGGGTCTCGTTCTGCTCGAAGGCCTGGCGGTCGTTGTTGAGGCTGCGGCCGACGTCGAGGAACGCCTTGCCGACTAGGTCCCAGTCGGCGGCGCCGTAGGGCTGCTGGGGGAAGGTGCGGAACGGCTCGCCGAAGAGCTGCGCGACGGCGCGTTGGCTGCCGGGGGTGGGCGTGAAGAGCCGGGGCACGTGGAGGCGGTACTCGGCGGTGGCGATCACGACGGTGTCGCCGGCGGTGATCGCCTCGTCGTAGCCGCGGACGGTGTAGAGCCCGCCGAGGGTCTGCTGGGCCTGCGGGTTGAGCCGGCTCGACGGGGCCCACTGCCCGCGGAGGGCGAGGAAGACCTCGTGCGCCAGCGTCGAGCCGGGCGTCTGGATGTCGAGCCAGTCGTCGCGGTTGAGGACGGGCTCCAGGTAGAACGAGTGGGCGACGCGGAAGGGGAACTTGA
The DNA here is from genome assembly GCA_039025315.1 of Planctomycetota bacterium. Taxonomy (GTDB): domain Bacteria; phylum Planctomycetota; class Phycisphaerae; order Phycisphaerales; family Phycisphaeraceae; genus Algisphaera. The sequence continues at coordinate 24,563 of JBCCOP010000010.1, forward strand.
CCCAGTTGGCATCGGTGTCGAAGCGCCCGAGGCCGTCGACGTCGGGCTCGTCGGTGTCGGCGAGGTTGAACTCGACGCCGAGGTACGCCGTGGTCGTGTTGACCTGGGTCGTGTTCTCGAAGCCGACGCCGACGTAGGGCACGAAGAACGGCTCGGTCTCTTGAATGGCCGCGAAGGAGTTGTCGACGTGGACCGACTCCCAGCGGGCACCGCCGACCAGATCGAGGAAGCTGGGGCCGCGCTGCCAGAAGTTCCAGATCAGCTCGCCGCCGAGGCCGAACTCGGTGCCGGAGAAGTCGGCCCCAGGGAAGCCGACGTCGGAGGCCTCGAAGTCCTGGAACGTGGCGTAGGCGCGCCAGTGCAGGCGGTCGTCGTGGTCGAACGGGCGTTCGTAACTGGCGAACAGGGCGTGGGACTCGTCGAAGCCGGCGGTGACGTACTCGAGGCTGAGGATGTCGTCGCGGCCGGTGAGCTGGGTGTTGAGCAGGCCGAAGCGTTGCCGCCAGGTGCGGGTGTCGCGGGTGCCGGTGTTCGAGAGGTTGAAGAAGGCGGTCCAGGGCTTGGCCTCGGCGACGAGGTAGTCGAGGGTGGTGTCGCCCGCGGCGGGGTCGCGGCCGGCGGCGACGGAGACGGCGACGCTGCGGCCCGGGTGGCGGTTGAGGTCGAAGAGGTAGCGGTCGATGCGGTTACGGTCGATCGGGTCGCCGACCGACAGGGGCGAGCGTTCGAGGATGCGGCGGTGCATCGGGTGATTGATCGGCCCGTCGCCGTCGGCCAGGCGGTCGCCGCGGGCGACGGTGCGCTGCTCGCCGACGACGTTGGTGCGCACCAGCAGCCGCAACACACTGTTTCCGGGGGCGCGGCGGTCGTTGCCGAAGCGGGGGGTGCCGTCGTCGTCGAAGGCGACCTCGATCTGGTCGGGGTCGGGCGAGACGAGCACGCCGATGAGCCCGCGGTCGTTGAACGCGCGGACGACGGCGGCGGCGGCGGCGTTAACGGCCGAAGCATGCAGCATCACCCCCGGAAGTGGGTCGCCACTCGCGTCCCGGAGCGACAAACTTCCGGGGGCGGGGGGGAGGCCGGCGATGCCGCCGAGGGTGGTCATCAAGCTGGGGGCGTCGGCCGGCAGGTCGGCGGGCGGGGCGATGTAGCCGGTGGGCGTGGCGACGAGTTGCAGCGGCAGGTCGAAAAGCTCAGCCGCCGTGGGCAGGCCGGGGTCGCGGCGGAGGAAAGCGAAGTCGAAGCCGATGACGCGGTAGGCCGGGCCGTCGGCCGCGGTGGCGGTGACGGCATCGGGCGGGGCCGTGGCGGATACGGCAACCGGCGCGAGACTTCCGGGGGCGGCGACCGCCCAGAACACGAGCAGGGCGGACGCGAACGCGGCCGCGGCCTGGAGGACGAGTTGACGCGGCGACGGGGCGGTCATCATCGGGTCTCGGCGAGACGGGCGGGCGGGGTAAGAGCCCCCATGGCGTTATACCCCGCGGTTTTCGGCCGGCCATTTTTCTTGCCGCGACCGAGGAATAACCCTTGTCTTCTAGGGTTTTTGTCCGCGGCGACGCTTACCCCGTTTGCCCAGACCGCAGCACCGACCCCGGGCCACGGAGGCGCCGCGATAGCATGCCGGCGTGCCCGAACGCCCCACGATCACCAGCCCGGCCAACCCGCGGGTGAAGTGGGCGGCGCGGCTACGGGCCAAGGCGCGGCAACGCCGACGCGAAGGCGTGCTGCTGGCCGAGGGGGCCCGCGAGGTCGGCCGGGCCGCGGCGGCGGGGCTGCGGCCCGTGGCGTGGTTCGGCTGCGCCGAGCTGCTGGGTGAAGACCAAGGCCCGCTTTTAGGAGTTCCGGGGGTTCCGGGGGTCGAGCCGACTTGGGTCTCGGCGGCGGTGCTGCGGAAGCTGACGTTCCACGACCGGCCGGAGGGCCAGGTCGCGGTGTTCGAGACGCCGTCGTGGTCGCTCGAGGATCTGGAACTGGGCGACGACGCCCTGCTGCTGGTCGCCGTCGGCACGGAGAAGCCGGGCAACCTCGGGGCGATGACGCGGACGGCCGCGGCGGCGGGCTGCGCCGCGGTGGTCGCGGTCGGGCCGGCGATCGACGTGTTCGGGCCGTCGGCGATCCGCAACAGCACCGGCGCGGTCTTCACGCTGCCGGTCGTGGTCATCGAGGACGCGGCGACGGCGATCGACTGGTTGAAGGATCACCGGGTGCGGATCGTCGCAGCCGTCGCCGATGGTCCCGGAAGCGACGCGGACGACTGCTTCACGTGGCCGGGCTGGGCGGCGGGGCGGTGCGGCGTGGTGGTCGGGCCGGAGCACGCGGGGCTCGACGACACCTGGCGAGACGCCGCCGACACGCAACTCCATATTCCCCAAGCCACCGGCCCGCACGGCGGCGGCGTCGATTCGCTCAACGCGTCGAACGCCGCGGCCGTCTTGTTGTTCGAGGCGGTGCGGCGGCGGCAGGCGTCGGGGTAGACTTCACGTGATCGCGACACCGCCTGCCCGGTGACCCACAACCGTCGGACCCACCGCATGCCCGGTGACCCCTCCCCCGAAACACCGACCCCCCAGCCCGCCGCGAGCCGGTGGCAGGGCAAGCGGCTGGGCAAGTTCCGGCTGCTGAGCCTGCTCGGCCGGGGCGCGATGGCGAAGGTCTTCTTGGCCGAGGACACGACGCTGAAGCGTCAGGTCGCGCTGAAGGTTTTGCCGGTCGACGAAACGGACGAGCCGCAGAAGGCCAAGGCCCGGCAGTTCGTCCGCGAGGCCCGCGCCGCGGCGAAGCTGGTGCACCCGCACATCGTCAACGTGCTGGAGATCGACCGGGCCAACGGCATCGTGTTCATCGCGATGGACCTCGCCGAGGGCGGCGACGCCAAGGCCCTGATCCGGACCGCCGGGGCGGTGCCGCCGGGCCGGGCCTGCGACCTCGCGGCCGACGCCGCCGAGGCGCTGGCGTTCGCGCACCGCGCCGGCGTGGTCCACCGCGACGTCAAGCCCGGCAACCTCATGCTCACCCGCGCCGGCCGCGGCAAGCTCGTGGACTTCGGCCTCGCCGACGCCGGCGACCCCAACGACCCGCACCGCCTGCCCGACGGCGTCATCGGCACCCCCGCCTACATGGCCCCCGAGGTCGCCCGCGGCGAGCCCGCCACCGCCGCGTCCGACCAGTACTCCCTCGCCGCCACGCTCTTCCACTTCCTCACCGGCCGGCCGCTGTTCCCCGGCCGCGACATCCGCTCCATCCTGCAGCAGCACATCCGCGACGAGCCGCCGGACCTCGACGCGCTGTGCCCCGGCCTGCCGCCGGCCCTGATCGACCTGGTCGATACCGCGCTGGCGAAAGACCCCGCCGACCGCCACGCCGGCCTCGACGAGGTCGCCCGTGCGCTACGCGGCTTCGCCGTCGCGCTGGGCCCCGCCGCGGCCGGCTCGTCCGCCTCGGCCGTCGCCCCGGTCTCGGCCGAGTCTCGGCCCCGCCGCGTCCGCCGCGCGGCGTGGATGTCCGCCGGCGCCGGCGCATTAGCCTTGGGCATCGGCGCCGGCGTCGTGGTCCTCGGGCCCGGAACCCCGCCGTCGCCCCCCGACTCACCCGCCCCCCAAGCCGACGCTGAGCCGCCACGCGGCGAAGCGTCTGGTACCCCGGAATCACCCCGGGAAATACCTCCCGAAGCACCCCAGCAGCCGATCACCCCCACGACCCTAACCCCCGCCGACACCGAAGCCCTGCTCGCACTGGCCGTAGCCGACGGCGAGGCCGTTGTCGTGGGCACCGTCGAGCGTGCCCACCTCTCGAACAGCGGCAAGACCTTCATGCTCAAGTTCGCCGGCCACCGCCGCGACCACCTCCAGGCCGTCTGGCGGCCCGAGCACTTCGACGCCATGGCCGACGCCTTCGGCGGCACCCGCGGCGAGACGCTCGCCGGCCAGACCCTCCGCGTCACCGGCCCCGTGACACGCTCCTTCGGCCACCCCCAGATCGTCGTCACCGACCCCACCCAGATCGAAATCCTGACCGACTGACCCCCCAAACCCACGCCGACGCTGAGCCGCAAAGCGGCGAAGCGTCTGGTCCCCACAAACTCAACCCAGCACCGCCGCGTACCGCCGCATCGCCAGCACACTCAGCACCCACGCCAGCGTCGATTCCGCCCCCTGGTTCTGGTTCACCCCGCCGGGCTGTAAGCCATCCCGCCCCCCGCCGGTCTCGGCGTCGATCAGCGGCACGCCGAGGTCGTTGCGCCCGAGGAACCAATCCAGGCCCATCCGCGCCGACCGCTCCCAACCGGCCCGCTCGCCGTCGGCCTCCGCCAAACGGGCCGCGACCAGGCACGCTTCGACCAGCGCGTACGCCTCCAGCGGCTGCTGGTCGAACGCGGCCCGCTGCCCGCCGCGGCGCAGCCAGCCGTCGTTGCCGATGATCGACAGCCGCGGTTTTCCGTCGCCGTGCGTCTCGGTCTGCACTTCCAGCAGCCACCGCAGCGACCGCCGGCCCGCATCCAACATCGCCGCGTCGCCGAGCCGACGCCCCGCGACCAGAAGCGCGTGGGGTAGCTTGGCGTTGTCGTACGTCACCACGTCTTCCCACCACGGCCACCCGCCTTCCGATCCCGCACGGTACGCGTCGAACAGCCGGCCCGCGTTGAAGGCCAACGCCTCGGCCGATTCCTCGTGCCCCGGCTCGGCGTCCAGCACCGCGTCGATGCCCAACAGCCCGAACGCCCACGACCGCGGGTACGCCAAGTCCGCCAGCCCCGGCAGCGCCTTGCCGTACACCTCCCGGCCCAGCGCCCGCACCGCCGCCTGCGGCCCGAGCTTCGCCGTCAGCCCGGCCGCCCACAGCCCCCGGCCCTGGCTGTCGTGGCTGCCCGTGTCCTCGAGCCAGTTGCGCTCGAACCCCATGAAGTTGCGGAACCGCCGCGTCTCCTGGTTGAACGCGTAGCTGAGGAACATCAGGTACGTCTGCAGCAGCGGCTCGGCCGACGCCGCCTCCGCGGGGTCCAGCTCCGCGTGCCAGAGCACGGCGATCAGGGCGCGGGCGTTGTCGTCGATGCAGTAGCCGTGCCGCGGGTCGGGCGTGGCGTAGACCGCGTGCTGCGCGATCCCGGTCATGTCGGTCAGCCGCCGCAGGTGGCTTAGGTCCGCCGCGGGCAGCGATCCCGTCGGCCCGGCCGTGTCGCGGTCGCCCATGCCGGGAGACTAATCCAGCCCCGCGTCGCCCGCCAACCACCGCCGCGGGAGGCACAAAAACGGACGCCGCGCGGTGAGGCGCGGCGTCCGTTTGGGATGTAGGGATCGTAAGCGGAGCCGCGTCTTAGCCGGCGTTGGTTTCGGCGGGCCGGCGGCGGCGGGCCGAGAGGGCGGCGAGGCCCAGGAGCCCGGCGGCCGCGGCCGAGGGCGTGGGCACGGCGTGGCCCTTAACGGCCTTGAGCTTCCAGGAATCGTAGTTGCCCACGGCGGTGAAGCCGATCTTGTCGCCGGTGTAATCAAGACCCGAGAGGTCGAGGTAGGCGTGGCCCCACTTGTTGGCCAGGCTCGAGAGGTCGTACCAGCCCAGGGTGTAGCCGTCACCGTCGACGACCTTGACGTCTTCGTAGTACTTGCCGACGTGGGTGAACGCGGCGCCGACCATCTGGAAGGGCTTGCTGAAGCTCAGCCAGAGGGTGTCGTTGTAGCCCTTGCCGTCGACGGTGTGGCTGCCGTCGCTGCTGGAGAGGTAGGTCTGGCCCCAGAATTTCTTCTTGGATACACCGTTGCTGACCCCGAGGCCGCCGCCGTACTGCCCGACGTAGACGTTGTGCGAGTAGGTCTTCTTGGTCTTGGGGTCGTAGGCCGTGCCGTAGGCGGTGATGTCGACGTCGTCGTAATGGAAGGTGTGGCTCTTCTTGAGGCCGCCGTAGCCGTTGAGCGCGTGGGCGGAGGCGGCGTCGGCCGAGGGGGCCGAGACGACCGCCGCGGCGGTGAGGGCGAGGGCGGGCAGCAGAATCTTTTTCATGGTCGGGTCCTTGGGAAAGAGGGATGCGATGCGGGCCGAACACACAGATCGCCCGCGGCCGCGGCGCGGCCGCTCGGGGGCGGGAAATCATGTCGGGGTGAGGCGGTCCGGCGACGGGCCGGTCGGTCACTCCCGGAACGCGGGAAACCTACCACCGGCCCGCGGCGAGGCGCGGCGGACATAAAAAAAGAGGTGATTTTGCTTGCCGCGGCCGGCCCGGCGGCGGCGCAGGACGTTCAAACGCTACAGCCCGACGCGGTATGGGCGCATCAGCCGCGCCGCGGGTTCCGCCGGGAGCCGGAGGCGGGCGTCGCCCGGGCCGGGGCGCGGGGAGGCCCATCGCCCGGCGCGGTCTCGTCGTCCCGCTCCGGCCCGGCGGCGGGAGCTTCCGGCGCGCCGGCCGGCGTCGGGCCCGCGTCGTCGTCGTCGTGGTCGAAGCGGCCGAAGATCATCCGCCCCGCGGCCGTCTGCAGCGTCGAGGTCACGACCAGCCCGATCCGGTGGTTCAGGTGCGACCGGCCCCCCTCGACGACGACCATCGTCCCGTCGTCGAGGTAGCCCACGCCCTGGTTCGGCGACTCGCCGGCCTTGACCAGCTTCACGTCCAGCCGCTCGCCCGGCAGCACCACGGGTCGGACCGCCGCGGCCAGCTCGTTCATGTTGATCACGTCGATGCCCCGCAGCGTCGCGATCTTGTTGAGGTTAAAGTCGTTGGTCATCACCCGGGCACGCAACGCTTCGGCCAGGGAGATCAGCTTCTGGTCGACGTTCGCGCCGTCGGCGTCGCGGTCTTCGATGCGGACCTCGACCGTGTCCGTGCCCTGCAGCTTCTGCAGGATGTCCAGCCCCCGCCGGCCGCGGGCCCGCTTGATCTTGTCCGACGCGTCGGCGACCTGCTGCAGCTCCTCGAGCACGAACTTTGGCACGATCATTGCGCCCTGCACCAGCTTGGTCTCTACCACGTCGAGCACCCGGCCGTCGATGATCACCGACGTGTCCAGCAGCGTCGGCCGGTTGCCGCGGATCTCCTTGGCGAACTCGACGTAGGGGATCACGAACCGGAAGTCGTCCTTGGTCTGCAGCACCAGCGAGATGGCGAGGTAGCACGTGATCAGGCCGATGATCACCTTGACCCCGCGCAGCAGGTTGTCGAAGGCGGCCACCCGGGCGACCTGCAGCTCGTAAGCCCCGACGCGGTTCTCGAACGACAGGACCTCGTCGGCCGACATCGCCTGGAACTCGGTCTCGCTCACCGTCGGTCGGACCAGGTCGACGGTCGGCGCGGTGTAGGCCCCGACCAGGTCGACGACGAACGAAAGGGCGTAGGCCACCGTCAGCCCGGCGACGAGTCCGAGGAAGACGCCCGAGACCGAGGACAGCCGCTTGTTGGCGGTCGAGACGTCCAGCGCGATCACCACCGCGGCGACGGCGATGGTCACGCCGATGATCGCCGCGATGACCTCGAAGCCGAAGCCCGCCTGTTGTTGAAAGTCGGTGCCGACGAACAGCACGATCACCGCGGCGACGAGCACCATGAACGCGCCGCGGAGGATGTAGAGGGTCATGTCGAGAGTCCCGGGGGGTTGCCGACGGTTTCGTTGACCGCCCACCGGTCCCAGCATACGCCGGGGGCTGGCGGCTTCCAAGCCCGGTTGCCGCCCGCGTCGGCGGGAGTTATGTTTCCCGGTTCGGCCCGCCGGAGCCTCGCGCCGTGTTGGACAGGCGGCCGGGCCCGATGCACGGGTGGGCTCGCGAACCGGGTCAGGCCTTGACCGGAGCAGCCCTAAGCGTCGTCCGCCCGGTGCCGTCGGTGTCCTGGCCGTCTGTCCACGCGGCGGGGGATCATTTGGCGATTTGGTGATTGAGCGATTTGGCGATCGCCAAACCGAGCGGCCGTATGATGCCGGGCCGTCGGGAGGGTCTTGCCTTTTCGATCGCCAAACCGCCAAATCGCCAAATAACGCCATGGCCTACACCGTCCTCGCCCGCCGCTACCGCTCGCAGTCGTTCGGCTCGGTCGTCGGGCAGGAGCCGATCGCCGCGACATTGGCCAACGCGATCCGCAGCAACCGCGTGGCCCACGCGTACCTGTTCTGCGGCACCCGCGGCGTGGGCAAGACGTCGATGGCCCGCCTCTTCGCCCGCGCGCTCAACGCCCCGGCCACCGTCGACGACGCCCCCAAGCCGGACCCTGAGCGCAGTGAAGGTCCGGATTACCCCACACTCGACGTCCAGCAACGCATGGCCGACGCCATCATGCGCGGCGACGACCTTAACGTCGTCGAGATCGACGGGGCGTCGAACAACTCGGTCGATCAGGCCCGCCAGCTCATCGCCAACGCCGGCCTCTCGCCGACCGCCAACGCGGCCTACAAGGTCTACATCATCGACGAGGTCCACATGCTCTCGGGCGCCGCGTTCAACGCGTTGCTCAAGACCATGGAGGAGCCGCCGGCCCACGTGAAGTTCATCCTCTGCACGACCGAGCCGCACAAGGTCCCGCCCACGATCCAGTCGCGCTGCCAGCGGTTCGACTTCCGCAACATCCCGACCGCCAAGATCGCCGACCACCTGAGTGAGGTCCTCAAGGCCGAGGGCGTCGAGGCCCAGAGCGAGGTCGTCTGGCAGGTCGCCCGGCTGGGCAACGGGTCGATGCGCGACGCCCTGTCGCTGATGGACCGGCTGCTGGCCACCGGCGTGTCGCCCCTCACCTCGCAGACGCTGCAGGACATGCTCGGCCTGCCGGACCACGAACTGGTTACCGGCTTCGTGAAAGCCCTGGCCGACGGCGACCCGGCCGCGGCGCTCTCGGGCGTCGCCGACCTCCTGGGTCGGGGCATCGGACAGGACCAGCTGATCGAGGTGCTGGTCGAGCAGCTGCGTCAGCTCATGCTCGTCGCCGCCTGCGGCCCGGACAGCGAGCTGATCGAGCTGAGCGAAGACGCCAAGCCCGCC
>JBCCOP010000011.1:0-33292 GCA_039025315.1 Planctomycetota bacterium
CGCGGCGTACCAGGTCAGCGGCGAGTACCTGATGATCAAGGCCGCGGCGGCCGCTTCCGGGGGTGGTTGGCTCGACGAGCGGGCCGTGGTGATGGAATCGCTGCTGGGCATCCGCCGGGCCGGGGCCGACGCGGTGCTGACGTACTTCGCGCCGCAGGCCGCGGCGTGGCTGGCCGAAGGGTGAGGCGATGATGAAGCGTTGGATCAATCTGGCCGGCAGCGAAGCGATCTTCGTCGGCGTGGCGGTCTACCGCGGCACGCTCGGGCAGTGGATCGGCGGGCACTGCCGGTTCGAGCCGACGTGCAGCCAGTACATGCTCGACGCCGTGGCGAAGTACGGGCCGTGGCGCGGGGGATGGCGCGGCGTGAAACGCATCCTGCGCTGCCGGCCCGGCGGCGGGTGCGGGCACGACCCGGCGTAAACCGCCCGCTTCAACCGTCCGCCAACGCCGCCTCGATCTGCGTCAGCTCGTCGTGGGTGAAGGCCAACTTCTCGGCCGCCGCAACGTTCTGCTCTATCTGCTCGGGCCGGCTCGCGCCGATCAGTGCTGACGTCACCCGCCTATCGCGCAGCACCCACGACAACGCCAGCTGCGCCAGCGTCTGCCCCCGGTCCGACGCGATCCGGTCCAATCGGCATAAGCGTTCGACCAGCGCGGGGGTGACCCGGTCTTCCTGCAGGAACGGCGACGACGCTTGCCGGGCCCGCGAGTCGTCCGGCACACCGCCCAGGTACTTGGGCGTCAGCAGCCCCTGCGCCAGCGGGCAGAACGCGATCACCCCGATGCCCAGCTCGCCGGTGACCGGCAGCAGGCCCGACTCGATCCCGCGGTTGAGCATCGAGTAGCTCGGCTGGTGGATCACCGGCCGGGTCAACTTGTCCCGGTCGCAGACGTGGGCGGTCTCGAGTGTCCGCTCGCCGCTGTAGCTGCTGATCCCGGCGTACAGGGCCTTGCCGCTCCGCACGGCCGAATCGAGCGCACCGAGGGTTTCTTCCAGCGGCGTGCCGTCCCCTTCCGGGGGGGCCGGGGGGTCGGGGCGGTGCGAGTAGAAGATGTCCACGTAGTCCAGCCCCAGCCGCGACAGCGACTGGTCCAGCGACGCGAGCAGCGACTTGCGGCTGCCGAACTCGCCATACGGGCCGGGCCCCATGCGGTAGCCGGCCTTGGTCGAGACGATCAGCTCGTCGCGGTGGCCGGCGAAGTCTTCGCGCAGCACCCGGCCGACGCGGAGCTCGGCCGCGCCGGGCAAGGGCCCGTAGTTGTTCGCCAGATCGAAATGCGTCACGCCACGGTCGAACGCGGCGAAGAGCATGGCCCGCACGTTCTCGTGGAACTCGGCCTCGGGCAGCCGCCGCGGGTCGGTGCCGGCGTCGCCGAAGTTGTGCCAGCACCCGAGGCTGACCGCCGGGAGCTTGAGCCCGCTGCGGCCGCAATTCCGGAACCAGCCCGCGGGCGGGTCGTCGTAGCGGGCGGGGTTCGGCCGGTAGGCTCGGTCGGTCATGCCGGCAGTCTACCGGCCGGGCGACGCCCAAGAAAAAGCCGCGGCCGGCGTGAGCCGACCGCGGCGGAGCGAAAAGATGGCGGGTGTGGGTGCGGCGTTTCAGAACGCCAGGTTCAGGTCGATCGTCACCTTGGTGCGGTCGGCGAAGCCGGCCTCGTCCCCGTCGAAGAACGCCAGCTTGCCGCCGAGTGTCAGGTTGTCGGCGAGCTTCTTGGTGACCACGGCGTCGAACTCCTGGCCGAACGAGCCGATGTCCTCGTTGCCGCTGAAGTAGTGGTAGACCAGCTTGCCGCCCATCTTCCACTCCTTGGGGAACGGGATGCCGTAGTAGACGTAGAAGTCCTCGAGCCCGTCGTTGGGCGTGACAAGGAAGACGTCGGCGAAGCCGTTGAACTTGTGCAGGGTCGCCAGCGGGGTGCGGAAGGCGAACGCGCCGTCGTCGGACCCGAGCACCTCGTAGCCGACGCCGAACGTGCCGAACTCGGGCGTCTTGAGCGCGAGATCAACGGCGTAGTACTGGGCGTCGTAGTCGTTGGGGTTGTCGCCCGCGTCCTGCTGGAAGGCGAAACTACCGGCGTAGGCGAGGCTCAGCCCGTCGTCGCCGAGCTTCTTGCTGCCGGCCAGCCGCACGCCGTAGGTGTCGCTGGAGTTGACCGCCGAGCTCTCGATGTCGAGCAGGTAGGCGAAGCCGGTGAGCTTGCCGATCTCGGGGATCTTGTACGAGCCGTTGACGAAGACGATGTCGGCCTCGTCGAAGTCGGCCTCCTCGCCGAAGATGCGGTTGACGCGGTTGATATAGCCGCCGGTGAGCTCGAAGTCTTCGAGGCCGAGGGTCGTGGTGCCGCGGACGGCGTCAAAGGTCTGGTCGTCCTGACGCCAGCGGACGTGGCCGATGAACCGCTGGTCGTCGAGGGCGATGATCTGGCGGCCGGCCTTGACCTTGAGCCCGGCGAGCTCGGGGTTGGCGTACTGGACCCAGAGCTGGTTGAGGTCGGTGACCTCGGGGTCGGCGACGACGGCGCGGTTGGTGCCGGCCGTGCTCGCGCCGGGCCCGTCGTTGTAAAGATCGTCGTCCGGGGTGCGGACGTCTTCGAGCTCGATGAAGCCGGTGAAGCCCTCGAACTCTTGGGTCTGGTAGCCCAGGCGGGTGCGGATGGTGTACGCCTGCGCGGTGTCGAGGTTGTCCTGGTCGACGATCTCGGCGCGGGCGCGGACGTTGAGGGTGACCTTGCCGCCGGTCAGGGCGTCCATGAACGTGTTTTTGGCCGGGGCCTCGGCCGGGGCGCCGCCGTGGTTGTCGGCGAGGGCCGGCACCGCGGCGAGGCACAGGGCCACGGGCAGGGTGATCGAACGGGTGAGGACGGAGCGAGCTTTCAAAACAGTCTCTCTTTCAAAAAATGCTGGCGCGTGACACAGGCCGTGCCGCCCAGCGGGTGGGGGGAGTGACAAGGCCCGCGACGTTGCGGACATTCGGGTTGGATCGGGGTCACGGCCCGGGGGCCGCGGCGGGGCGAGGCGTCAGGCGGCCGGCCCCGGTCGGGTGTCGGCGGCGAAGGTCGCCGAGCCGAGCATCAGGTCGCTGCCCATCGGGATCGGGCGGGTCGCCTGGGTCAGGGTCCAGGGCGACTCGTGGACGCCCTCGGGCTTGTGGTCGATGGTGGGGTACGGCCGGCCGAGCTCGTCGCAGGCCTCGCGGTAGAGGTCGGTGCGGTTGACCCGCGCCGCGAGGGCGTCGGCGTCGTCGGGCTCGTCGATCTGTCCGGCGCTGACCATGCGGTCGAGGAACCAGCGGGCGTGCGAGACCCAGGGGAAGCTCGCCGCGTAGCGGTGGAACACCATGAAGTCGGGGTGGGCCTCGGGCTCGTGGTCGAGGTCGCGGCGCAGCTCGCCGAGCATCGACGCCCGCAGCGTCGTGGGCGAGACGTCGACGTAGCGCTCGACGCCGATCATCCCCAGCAGTTCTTCGCGGTTCTCGGGGCGGTCGCACCACTCGGCGGCGGCGAGGATCGCCCGCAGCAGGGCGCGGTGCGTCCGGGGGTGTTCGTCGGCCCAAGCGGCGGTGACGCCGAGCACCTTCTCGGGCCCGTGGTTCCAGAGGGTGTGCTTGGTCATCACGATCCGGCCCCAGCCGCGGCGGACGGTGATGCTGTTCCACGGCTCGCCGACACAGAACCCGTCGAGCCGGCCCTCACGCAGCGCTTCGGGCATGTCCGGCGGGGGCACGACGAGGAGGTTGACGTCGAGGTCGGGGTCGATGCCGCCGGAGGCGAGCCAGTGCCGCAGCTCGTAGTGGTGCGTGCTGGTGGGGAAGACGCAGCCGAGCGTCGGCGGCGGGCTACCGGCGGCAGCGCGGGCGCGGACCACGGCGGCCAGCGCCGCGGCGGATTCGTTTTCCGCCAGCGTGGGCTGCCCAGCGGCCTCCGCCATCTCGGCGTAGAGCGCCTCGCCGACCGTGATCGCGTTGCCGCCCAGGCTCAGGCACAACGCGGTGACCATCGGCACGGCCGGCCCGCCGATGCCCAGCGTCGAGGCCAGCGGCATCGGGTAGAGCATCTGCGACGCGTCATAGACCCCGAACGCGGTCTTGTCCCGGATCGCCGCCCACGACCGCTCCCGCCGCAGCGTGACGTACAGCCCCTCGTTCTCGAAGAACCCCTTCTCGTACGCCGCGACCAGCGGGGCGCAGTCCGACAGCGGCACGAACCCGATCTCCAGCTCGGCCTTTTCCAAAGCTCCGGCGTCCAACTGCCCCGTCATCGCTCGACTCCTTTCACCGCGGCCGCCTCGGCGTCGAGCAGGGCCGCGGCCTGCACGATCTCCTCGGCGACCTGACCCAGACGCTTCTTGTGGTTCATCGCCGCCTGCCGCAGCAGCCCGAACGCCTCGTCCTCGCCGCAGCCGCGGCGCTTCATCAGGATGCCCTTCGCGCGGTCCAGCGTCTTGCGTTCGCTCAGCGTCTGCTTGGTCAGCTCGAGCTCGTCCCGCATACTCTGGTGCTTGCGGAACTGGGCGATGGCGGCCTCGATCACCGGGGCGACGCGCGCGTTGCCCACGCCCGAGGTCATGTACGCCGACACCCCCGCCTGCACCGCGGCGCGGATCGTCTCGCGGTTCTCGTCGTCGGCGAACATCACGATCGGCCGCGGCAGCTCGGCGTGGATCGTGCTCAGCTGCTCCAGCGTGTCGCGGCTCGGCGAGCCGGTGTTGATCAGCACGAGGTCCGGGTCGCTGTCGGCCACCATCGCCGGCAGCCGGCTGTCGCGGTCGGCCAGCGCGACGATCTCGTAACCCGCCGCCGTCAGCACGCCGGCCAGCGTCCGGGCCCGGTCGGGCTCGTCGTCGGCGATCATGATGCGTAGGGGCTTCTCGTTCACGCGGAACGCCCCACTTTACCCGCATCGGCCCGCTCGAACACGAGCGCCTCGGCCGGCTCGAGGCGGACCGCCGCGTGCTTGAGCTCGGGCTGCTTGGATTTCGCGTCGACCGCCCGGTGCGTCGCGTGGTTCGCCGCGGTCTGGCCGTGCAGCGTCGCGCCGTAATGAAACGGCACGAACACCAGGCCGCGCCGCATCGACGCCACGCACTTCACCTCGGCCAGCACCCGCCCCCGCCGGCTAACCACCGCCGCCCAGCCGCCCGCGGTCAGGCCGGCCGCCTCGGCGTCGTCGGGGTGGACTTCGAGCACCGGGTGCGGGGCGAGGCGGTTGAGCTCGGGCACCGCGCCGGTCCGCCCGCGGGTGTGCCACTGCGACGCGACTCGCCCCGTGGTCAGCGTCAGCGGGTAATCGGCGTCGGTCGCCTCGGCCGGCGGGGCGTAGGCCGCACCGCCGAAGCGGGCCCGCCCGTGGGGCGTGGCGAACACGCCGTCGGTGTAGCGGCGCAGCGTCGGGCGGTCGTCGCCCTCGGGGAACGGCCAGTGCAGGCTGTCCTCGATGTCGAGCCGGGCGTTGGTGATCCCGGTCATGTCGCAGGGCCGGCCCTCGGTGAGCCGGCGGAACTCGTCCCACACCGCGTCGGAGTCGTCGAAGTCGAAGCCGGAGAAACCCATCGCCCGGCCGACGTCCGCCACGATCCGCCAGTCCGCCCGCGCTGTGCCCGGCGGGTCCAGCGCTTGGCGGCTGCGCATCACCAGCCGCTCGCTGTTGGTCATCGTGCCCCGCTTCTCGCCCCACGTCGCGGCGGGCAGGATCACGTCGGCGTAGGCCGCCGTCTCGGTGTCGACCAGGCAGTCCTGCACCACGACCAGCGGCGTCACCGCGAGGCCGTGGTGCGCCACGTCGAGGTCGGGCATGCTCACCGCCGGGTTGGTGCAGACGACCCAGAGCACGCCGAGCTCGCCCCGCGCCGCGGCGTCGAACATCGCCACCGCCGGCCGGCCCGGCTCCGCCGCGATGCGGCCGTGGGGCAGGCCCCAGGCGTCTTCGACCTCCGCGCGGTGCGTGTCGTCACCCACCAGGCGGTAGCCCGGCAGCTGGTGCGCGAGGTAGCCGACCTCCCGCCCGCCCATCGCGTTGGGCTGGCCCGTCAGCGAGAACGGCCCCGCCCCCGGCTTACCGACCTGCCCCGTCATCAGGTGAAGGTCAATCAACGCGGTGTTCTTGTCCGTGCCCCGGCTGCTCTGGTTGGTGCCCATGCAGTAGCAGCTCAGCAGACGCCGGTCCTTCGGCCCCGGGGCCATCCACGCCGCGGCCTGCTCGATCTGGGCCATCGGTACGCCGCAGGCGTCGAGCATCGCGTCGCGGTCCAGCGCGTCGAGCTGTTCGTCCAGCGTCGCGTATCCCTCGGTGTGCGTCGCAACGAAGTCTTCGTCCACCGAACCACGACGCCGCAGCTCCCACGCCAGCAGCCGCAGCAGCGCCACGTCGCCACCCGGCCGGACGGCGAGGTGCAGGTCGGCAAACTCCGCCGTCTTCGTCCGGCGTGGATCGACGACGATGATCCGCGTGCCGTCCTTGGTCGCCCGCCGCCGCCGCACCCGGTTGAACAGCACCGGGTGGTTCGCCGTCATGTTCGCGCCGATCAGGAAGAACGTGTCGGCCGCCTCGAAGTCGTCGTAACACGTCGGCGGCCCGTCGCTGCCGAAGCTGTGGACGTACCCCGCCACCGCGCTGCTCATGCACAGCCGGCTGTTCGTGTCGGTGTGGTTGCTGCCGAGGTAGCCCTTGAACAGCTTGGTGAACAGGTACGACGCCTCGGTGTCGAGCTGGCCCGAGCCGTACCACGCCACGGCGTCCGGGCCGCGGTCCGCCAGGGTGTCCCGCAGGCCCGCGACCACCCGGCCGATCGCCTCGTCCCACGTCGCCTCACGCAGCGGCCCGCCCTTGCGGTCCCGCACCATCGGGCGGGTCACCCGCCGGGCCCGGTCGTCGGACTTGAACAGCAACGCCCCCTTCGGGCACATCATCCCGTAGTTCGGCGCGACGTCGGGGTCCACGCGGATCGACCGCATCGCCCCGTCTTCGACCACGACGTCCAACACGCAGCCGACGCCGCAATACGGGCACGTCGCCCGCGCGCTGCTCCGTCCCGTGGCCGTCGGCCGCGCCGCGGCGGGCTCCTCCGAGATGACGTTGAGCATCGCCATCGGACTCATCCCATCAACAACACCACGGCCCGCACCTGATCGACCACGACCACCGGGCACGCCACGGCCCAGCCCAACTGTGCCTCGCGGATCGCCGCCAGACGCTCAGCCCCCGCCGCGGCCAACGCTTCGCCCTCCGCCATGACCGGACGGGCCGACGACCACGCCCGCTCGACCAAGCCCTCGCCGGAAGTGGAAAACGTCTGGTTCCCGCTGGCCGCCGCCAACGCGTCCAGCCCGCCGTACACCCCCTGCGAACGCGTCAGCTTGCCGGGCCCTTCCGGGGCCGGGTTGTCGATCCACACCTCGTGCACCCGCGCCACCGGCGTCGCCGACGACGAGAGCAGCAGCAGCACCGACCGCAGCTCCGTCCGGCACATCACCGGCACGCCGAGCCCGACGCTCAGCCCGTCGCTCTCGGCCCCCGACGAACGCAGAAAACCCTTGGCCGACTTCACGTCCGGCACGATCCGCGGCATCCCCAGGTCCCAGCACTGCCCCGGCAGCCCCGAGCCCTTCGGGAAGTTCACGTACCGGCTGATCCGCGCGAAACGGTCCAGCCCGGCGTAGTAGGACTGGTCCAGGCTCAGCTCGAACCGCCCCTTCGTACCGGCCCACAGCTCCACCGCCCCCCGGAAACCATTGCCCCCCCGGAAGTAGAACACAAGGACCGAATCGACCTCGCCCTGCACGAACGACGGCAGCAACAGCGCGGCGGTTACACCGTCGGAGGCCGCCGCCTCGGCAACCATGAAACCCAGGTCGTTGAGGTCGGTGACCACCCGCGGCCGACCCTGGTCGAAGACTTCGGCCACCAGCGTCACGTCCGGCTCGGACGTCGGGCGCTCGGCCAGCGTCCGCAACGCCTCGCAGCCGCCGTAGACGCCCTGGTCCAACGCGAACGGGCCGCCATCCGTGGTCGGGCACCACAGCTCGGCCGCGGCGAGAAGGGTCTGGGTCATCGTGAGGTTCGGCGGGGTCATGGATCGGGCCCGTGGGTGGGTCACAAACATTCCGGCGGTGTCGGGTCAGGCTCCCGCCGGCACCGACGCCAACAACTGCAACTGCGGCTTCTCGACCGCGTTCTGACCCGCCATGACTTCCCGCGGCATCGCGGGGCCTTCGTATACGTCCGCCCGCTCCGCGGTCGCCTTCGGCTTCTCGCCCGGCTTCTCCTTCTCGTTCTTCGCCAGGAAGTCCACCAGGCTGCCCCGCAGGTCGTAGTAGATGTCCGACGCGAGGATCGCCCGCCGGTCGCGCGGCCGCTCGAACGGCACGTCGAGCACCTGGCCCACCCGCGCCCGCGGGCCGTTGGTCATCATGCAGACGCGGTCGGCCATGTACACCGCCTCGTCCACGTCGTGGGTGATCAGCATCGTCGTGATCTTCTCTTTGTCCAGGATCGAGAGGATCGTGTCCTGCAGGTCCATCCGCGTCAGCGAATCCAGCCGGCCGAACGGCTCGTCCAGCAGCAGCAGCTTCGGCCGCAGCGCGATCGCCCGGGCGATGCCGACGCGCTGCTGCATCCCGCCCGACATCTCGCGCGGGTACTTGTGCATCGCGTCCGACAGCCCGACGAGGTTCAGGTAATACTCGACGATCTGCCGCCGCTCGGTCTTGCTGCCGTGCGGGTAGCACCGCTTCACGCCGAGCATCACGTTGTTGTACGCGGTCATCCACGGCAGCAGACAGGGCGCCTGGAACACGACCGCCCGGTCCGGGCCGGGGCCCTCGACGATCTGGCCCTCGACCAGCACGTCGCCGGCGGTGATCGGGTTCAGCCCCGCGAGCATCATCAACACCGTCGACTTGCCGCAGCCCGAGTGCCCGATCACGCTGACCAGGTCGCCCTTGCGGATCGTCAGGTTGTAGCCGTCGACGACCTTGATCGGGTCGCCCAGCGGGTTCGGGTACGCCTTGACGAGGTTGACGATCTCGACGTACTTGCGGTCGGCGTGGGAGGTACTCATGTGGTTTATTTCGTGATTGGGCGATTTGGTGATTGGGCGATCTGCATAACGGTCAACGCTTCGGGTGGTTTGGCGATCACCAAATCACAAAATCGCCAAATCACCCCATGCATCACCCCACCGCGTCGTAGCGGACGCGGAAGTCCTTGGGTTCCAGGTCGGGCAGGGGCAGGTCGGCGTCGAACTTCAGGGCCTTGGCGTCCTCGCTGAGGCTCATCATGAAGCCCGAGACCTCGTTACGCAGAGCCTTGAAGTCGGGGTTGAAGTTCAGCGTCGCGCGGTCACGCGGCCGCTCCAGGGCGACCGGGAAAGAACGGGCCAGCGTGGCCGACGGGCCGGGCGTGAGCGGGACGATGCGGTCGGCCATCAGCGCCGCCTCGTCGACGTCGTTGGTGATCATCACGACGGTCCGCCGGTCTTCTTCCCAGATGCGGATGATCTCGTCCTGCAGGACCGACCGCGTGATCGCGTCGAGGGCCGAGAGCGGCTCGTCGAGCAGCAACACGTCGGGCTTCATCGCCAGCGTGCGGGCGAGGCTCAGCCGCTGCCGCATCCCGCCGGAGAGCTCGGCCGGTTTCTTGTACTCCGAGTTGGTCAGGGTGACCATGTCGATGTAGTGCTGGATGTACTCGGCCCGCTCCTTCTTCTTCATCTCCGGGAACACCTGCCGCACCGCGATCTCGAGGTTGCCGGTGACCGACAGCCAGGGCAGCAGCGAATAGTTCTGGAACATGATCCCCAGCCGCGGCCCGGGGCCCGTCACCGGCTGGCCGTCGAGCAGCACCCGCCCCGTGTCGGGCGACTCGAGCCCGGCCAGCAACGCCATCAGCGTGCTCTTGCCCGACCCCG
The DNA here is from genome assembly GCA_039025315.1 of Planctomycetota bacterium. GTDB lineage: Bacteria > Planctomycetota > Phycisphaerae > Phycisphaerales > Phycisphaeraceae > Algisphaera. The sequence goes on from JBCCOP010000011.1 coordinate 9,907, forward strand.
AGAAGCCGATCACCGCGGCGAACTCGTTCTTCTCGATGGAAAGGCTGACGTTCTCGAGCACCTCGTACCGGTTGCTCGGCGGCCCGTAGCCCTTGCTGACGTTTTGGAGTTCTAGGTAAGCCATTTTTTTAACCGCCAAGGACGCCAAGAGCGCCAAGGAAGGCAGGGGGAATTGTTTAAGTGGTTTTCTGTTTGTCTCGCACGAGCTCGTGTTTAACCAAATGGTCTTTTAGGTTTCGGATTTTGCCTTCCTTGGCCTCCTCCGCGTCCTTGGCGGTTCAATCAGATCGCCGCGACGGACCCCTCGAAGCTCACCAGCCGCTGGAAGATGATCATGATGCGGTCGAGGATCAGGCCGATGATCCCGACCACAAAGACCATGCACACAATCTTGGCGAACGAGTCGGTCGCCCCGTTGTTGAACTGATCCCAAGTGAACTTGCCGACGCCCTCGGACGAGGCGAGCAGTTCGGCGGCGATCAGCACCATCCAGCCGACGCCCAGGCTGATCCGCATGCCGGCGAACACCAGCGGCAGGGCCGAGGGCAGCACGATCTTGAACAGCCGGCTGAAGAAGCCCAGCCGCAGCACACGGGCGACGTTGATGTGGTCTTTATCGACCGACGCGACGCCGAGGGCGGTGTTGACCATCGTCGCCCAGAGCGAGCACATCGACACGGTCAGGGCCGAGGCGATGAAGGCGATGTTGATGTCGAAGTCGGTGACCATGTCGCCGACGAACGGGATCAGCCCCGTGACCCAGTTGGTCAGCCCCGTCAGCGAAGACAAGACGACGCTGCTCTCGGGGTCGGGGAAGAAGCCGCCGACCACGATCATCAGGATCAGCAGCCAGACGATCGGCGACACCGGCTTGAACAACGCGATGAACGGGGTCATAGCCGCCATGAATGTCTTGGACAGGCCGCAGCACACGCCGATCGGCACCGCCAGCGCGACGCCGACCAGGAAGCCGACGAACACACAGAGGATCGAGCGGAAGATCTGCATCGGCAGCGTCCACGGCTTGGCGTAGATGCGGTCCTCGGTCTTGTTGTAGCTGGTCTGCTGCCGGACGATCTTGCGGAGCGTCGCGTAGACCTCGGCTCCGGACGCCCCGGCGAAGGTGACCTCGAGCTCGTCGATCTTCTCCTGGGTCTCGGCCAGCGACATCTCGCGGCTGTCTTCGCCGGCGACCTCGATGAGCTTGTCGATGTACTGCTTCTCGTCGTTGCGCTGTTTCTGGAGCAGCAGGGCCGCGGTGACCTCGGCGTACTTCTCGTTCTGGATCAGCCCGATCTGGTCACGCAGGCCGGACTGGGCTTCTTTCTGCGCCTCCTCCCAGACGTCGAAGGCGAGGTAGTCGGCCTTGACCGCGGCTTTGCCCCCGACGTCGTCGGCCGCGAGGGCCTCGGCGCGGGACTTGAGCTCGTCCTTACGCTGCTTGGACTCGGCCTTGAAAGCGTCGCGCATCTTGTCGAGTTGGGCTTGGAGCGGTGCGATCCGCTCGGCCTTGTCGGCGGCCTCTTCGGCCCGCGCCGACTCGACGCCTTCGTTCGCCTCGGCGACGAGCGGCACGAGCACCGCCTGCCTTTCCTCGGCCGCTGCGAGGACTTCCAGGCGTTCTTCTCCGGTGAGCTGATAAGCCCGGGCTTTTTCGTTTTCCTGGGCGTGCTGGTTGTTGATCGCTTGCCAAGCGCCCCAGGTTTGGCCCGGCGTCGGCACCGAACCCGACTTGGTCTTGTGTAGCGGAGCGAGCACCGCCCAGACGGTGATGAACAGTACCAACGCCAGCAGGGGCACCAGACTGAATTGGCCGATTAGCTTGAGCTGCTTCTTCGGCTCCTCGCCGTACATCAAGCGAACGTAAGGCTCGAGGAAGCCGAGGGCGGTGACGTCCACGATCTTCAGGAGGATGGTCTTGAGCTTTTTCATGGCGGGTTCTCAGGGTCAGTGCCTGTTTGTGGTCAGCCGCGGCTGACCCACGTGGCGTGAAAACTTCCGGGGGGAAACCCGGATCGGGCGGGTGGGCCCGAAGCGGGTGGTAAGGGGTCGAGTGAACTTACTCCTGGTGGCCGATGGCATGCTTGGCGAGGTAGCCGAGCGGGTCCTTGCCGTCGTACTCGATGCCGTCGATGAAGTCGGCGGTGGCGGGCTTGTAGCCGTCGGTATCCCAGGGGATCTCGTCTTCTTCGATGAAGCCTTCTTCAAGCAGGAGTTTGGCAGCCTCGAGGTAGATCGCGGGCTTGTAGACCTCCTTGGCGGTCTCGTGGTACCACTCGTCGGACTTCGGCTCGGTGATCTGGCCCCAGCGACGCATCTGGGTCAGGAACCAGATGCCGTCGGAGTACCAGGGGTAGGTGCAGAAGTACTTGTAGAAGACGTTGAAATCGGGCATGGCCCGCTTGTCGGTCCGCTGGAAGAAGAAGAAGCCGGTCATCGAGTTCTTGATGACGTCGAAGTCGGCGCCGACGTAGTCGGGGCGGGAGAGGATCTGGGCGGCCTCGACGCGGTTGACGAGGTTGCCGTCGGCGTCGGTCTCGTCGAGCCAGCGGCCGGCGCGGATCAGGGCCTTGGTGACCGCGAGCATGGTCTGCGGGTTTTCGTCGGCCCACTTTTTGGTGACGCCGAAGACCTTCTCGGGGTTGTTCTTCCAGATGTCGTAGTTAGTAGTGACCGGCACGCCGATGCCCTTGGCGACGGCCTGCTGGTTCCACGGCTCGCCGACGCAGTAGCCCTGGATGTTGCCGGACTCGAGGGTCGCGGGCATCATCGGCGGCGGGGTGACGGAGAGCTCGACCTCGGCGTCGGTCCGCCCGCCGATGTCGGTGGCGGTGTACATGCCGGGGTGGATCCCCGCGGCGGCGAGCCAGTAGCGGATCTCGTAGTTGTGGGTCGAGACGGGGAACACCATGCCCATCTGCAGCTTCTTGCCCTCGTCGATGTACTCCTGCACGATCGGCTTGAGGCTGTCGGCGGTGATGGGGTGGTCGGGCTCGGGGGTGTCGAGCGCGGGGTCGTTCTCCTGCATCTGTTCCCATATGGCGTTGGAGACGGTGATGCCGTTGCCGTTGAGGTCCATGGTGAAGGCGGTGATGATGTGCGCCTTGGTGCCGAAGCCGATGGTGGCGGCGATGGGCTGGCCCGAGAGCATGTGGGCGCCGTCGAGCTCGCCGGAGATGACGTTGTCCAGCAGCGTCTTCCAGTTGGGCTGGGCGATCACTTCGACGGACAGGCCCTCGTCTTCGAAGTAGCCCTTCTCCTTGGCGATCACGATCGGGGCGCAGTCGGTGAGCTTGATGAAGCCGAACTTCAGCTCGTCGATCTCGACGTCGAGCGGCTCGGTCTCCTGGGCGGTCACGGGGGCGGGCCCGGTCAGGGACAGGGCACACGCGGCGGCGGCCACGCCGGCGAGCAGCCGGCGGGTCGTGGCCCACGGGCGGGCGGAACAGGAAGCGGGTTCGGTCGGCATCTCAAAAATCTCCGGTACAACGGGGCGGGGTGGGGAGGATAAATAACAGCCTCGCCGGGCCCGGAGGAAAACGACACAGACGCTATAAAAGCGGCCGGACGCCGGGGTCGGACCCGACATCAGGACGCCATTGTCCTGTTCACAGCTGAGAGTGTCCGGACGGCATCCGGGCAGCGGCGGTAGCAGAGGCAACCGACGTGCCAGCCACGGACATCTCGGCCGACTTTACGCTTTCACAACGCCGGATCGGGGCGGGCCGAGCCTTAGGTTTCCCTTCTAAACCTTTGGTGAACCCGCTTGCTAGGGCACACCGAGATTTTTCCCGGACGGCTGCCTGATGCCGTCGGGCGGTGAAGCAACGCTGGCGTCCAGCTTGTTCAGTTGCTAGGCAGTTGAACGCCGCTGCCTATTTCTTGATCGGTGGCCACGCTCGACCCTGACGCTTATTGTTTCCCCCAAGCAGGAATAGCACGTGGGGCAGGCCCCCATGCCGACTGGCATCCGGCTTGCATCACAAACAGACGTACGTGTTGCATCAGCACACGGCGTCCACCCAAACGATGCGGACATCGGCGTCCGGCCCCGGTTCTCAAACCGTGGCCTTTTGTCGTTTGCGTTGCCCTTGACGGCCACCGCCCCCGCCGTCGACCCACGAGACCTCGTGGCTCGGCCGTGCTGACCGGACGATCTTCCGTAACCGCCCACCGGAGACCCCTATGGCTTGCGACGGACCCTCCTCGCTCGAAAACGCTCCGCTCGACGGCTTCAGCGACGAACAACGCCGCTACCTCATGGACATGCTCGGGCAGCTGGACCTCGCCGCCTTCTGGAAGCCCGCCCCCGCCGCCACGGCTCCGGCCGACGAGCCCGCCCGCGGCCGGGTCAACGGCGCGCAGATCTCCGTCTTCGGTACGCCCTACGACGACCTCTGCAAGCAGGAACAGCTCAAGCTCGCCGAGCACCCCGACGAGATGTGGCCCAAGCTCCGCGCCCACGCCGACGCCGCGAAGATGCCCGAGGGCGGCGACGTGTTCATGTTCAAGCACCACGGCATGTTCAACGTCCAGCCCGCCCAGCCCGGGTTCATGTGCCGGATGCGCATCCCCGGCTGCAAGCTCCGCGGCGACCAGCTCGGCCGGCTCGGCGACCTCGCGGAGCAGCTCGCCGGCGGCTACGCCCACGTCACCACCCGCGGCAACCTCCAGGTCCGCGAGATCCGCCCCGAAAACATGATCCGCGTCATCGAGACGATGTACGACATCGGCCTGACCAGCAAGGGCTCCGGCGGCGACAGCGTCCGCAACATCACCGCCAACCCCACCGCGGGCTTCGACCCCCAGGAGCTGATGGACCTCACCCCGCATGCCAAACGCATCCACCAGCACGTCCTGCACACCCCCTCGCTCCACGGCATCCCCCGCAAGTTCAACATCGCCTTCGACGGCGGCGGCGTCATCTCCGCCCTCGTCGACACCAACGACCTGGGCTTCGTCGCTTACCGGCTGACCGACGAGTACCTCGCCGCGAATCCCGAGCTGGCCGAGCAAGCCCCCGACGGGATCGTGTGCCGCATCCTCCTGGGTGGGATCACCGGTCATAAAGACTTCGCGATCTCCTCGGGCTTCGCCTGCCTGCCGGACCAGATGGTCGACCTCTGCGTGGCCGTGCTCAACGTCTTCACCGAGCACGCCGACCGCACCAACCGCAAGAAGGCCCGGCTCAAGTACATCCTCGACAGCTGGGGCCACGAGAAGTTCACCGAGACCTGCGAAGATCGGCTGGACTTTGACCTGCTCCGCCTACCGCCCGAGGCGACGCACGAGCGCGGCCCGATCGACCGGCTCGGGCACATCGGCGTCCACGAACAGGCCGACCCCGGCAAACGCTACCTCGGCGTGTCGCTGACCCTCGGCCGGATGTCGCCCGAACAGATGCGCGGCCTCGCCGACGTCGCGCAGCGCTACGGCAGCAACGACGTCCGCCTCACCGTCTGGCAGAACCTCATCATCCCCGACGTCCCCGTCGAGAAAGTCGACGAGGCGGTCGACGCCATCCGCGGCCTCGGGCTGGACATCAGCGCCTCGACCTTCAAGGCCGGCGTCGTCGCCTGCACCGGCAAGTTCGCCTGCCAGTACGCCTCGGCCCACACCAAAGAGTCCGCCGCGTCCGCCGCCGACCACCTCGACGAGAAGTTCACCCTCGACCGGCCCATCAACATCCACCTCACCGGCTGCCCCCACAGCTGCGCCCAGCACTACATCGGCGACATCGGCCTCGTCGGCTCGTCCACCAAGGACGGACGCGAGGCCTACAACGTCGTCCTCGGCGGCGGGGCCGACCACGACCAGGGCATCGCCCGCCCGTTCACCGGCCCCGTCCCCGCCGACGAACTCAACCCCTTCCTCGAGGGCGTCATCGGCTCGTACCTCGAACACCGCGCCCCCGAAGAAAGCTTCCTCGACTTCACCCGCCGCCACGACGACGACCAGCTCCAGACGCTGCTCATGCCCGCCGAAGACCCCGCCGCCGTCGCCACCCCTGCGTAACCGCAACCACTAACCGACCCCAACCCCCACTCACCACTCACACCAAAACCATGATCGCCACCAACCCCCTGCTCGACACCGCTCTGGCCCGCGTCTCCCCCGACGGCAACGGCAACGCCAAGCCGATGATCCCCGACGACGCCCCCTTCACCCCGTCGCAGCGCCAGTGGCTCGACGGCCTGCTCACCGGCCTCGCCACCATGGCCAACGCCGCCGCCATGGCCACCACCCCCGGAAGTGCCGAGGCCGATGCGCCGGCCACGCCTCTGCTCATCGCCTACGGCTCGCAGTCCGGCAACGCCGAGGCCCTGTCCAAAGACGTCCGCAAGCACGCCACCGCCCAGGGCTTCGGCCCCGAGGTCACCGAGCTCAACGCCCTCGAGCCCGCCGACCTCGCCGGCCACGCCCACGTGCTCATGCTCTGCAGCACCTTCGGCGAGGGCGACCCGCCCGACAACGCCACGAAGTTCTTCGGGAAGCTCGAAACGACCGACGCCGACCTCTCCAACTGCCACTACTCCGTCCTCGGCCTCGGCGACTCGTCGTACCCCGACTTCAACAGCGCCGCGACCAAGCTCGACGCCGAGCTGCATCGCCTCGGCGCGCAGCGCGTCGCCGACATGGTGCCCTGCGACGTGGCCTACGAAGACGACTTCGACGCCTGGAAGAACGACGTCTTCGCCAGTGAGGCCTTCGCCAACGCCGCGGGCGCCGGGGGGGCGGCCGCCCCCGCCGCCGCGGACGAAAGCGAAACCAAAGAGCTCTACAACAAGAACAACCCCTTCGGCGCGACCCTGCTCGAAGTCCGCAACCTCAACGCCGAGGGCTCGGCCAAGGAGGTCAACCACGTCGAGATCGACCTCGCCGGGGCCGGCGCGGACCTCGACTACGCCGTCGGCGACGCCCTCGGCGTCTGGCCGATCAACTGCACCGACTCGGTCCAGGAAGTCCTCGCCGCCGCCGACTTCACCGGCCGGGAGACCGTCACCCTCAAGGCCGGCCCGACCTCGCTCCGCGCCGCCCTGCTTAAGCAGCTCGACATCTGCGTCATCACCGCCAAGACGCTCGAAACCCTCAACATCGAGGCCGAGACCAAAGACGTCGAGGGCATGCAGCTCGTCGACATCATCGAAACGTACAAGCCGACCATCGAGCCGCAGCAACTCGCCGAGGCGTTGCGGCCGCTCCAGCCCCGGCTCTACTCGATCGCCAGCAGCCCCAAGGCCCACCCCGGCGAGGTCCACCTCACCGTCGGCGCCGTCCGCTACGAGACCCACGGCAAGGCCCGCAAGGGCGTCGCCAGCACCTTCCTCGCCGACCGCTGCGGCTGCGGCACCAACGTCGGCGTCTACCTCCAGCGCTCGGCCCACTTCCACCTCCCCGCCCCGGACGCCCCGCTCATCATGGTGGGACCCGGCACCGGCATCGCGCCGTTCCGCGCCTTCCTCGAAGAGCGGGCCGTCACCGAAGCTCCGGGCAAGAACTGGCTGTTCTTCGGCGACCAGCACGAGGCGACCGACTTCCTCTACCGCGACGAGCTGGCCGAGCTGCAGGGCAAGGGCGTGCTGAACAAGCTCAGCCTCGCTTGGTCCCGCGACGGCGAGGAGAAGGTCTACGTCCAGGACAAGATGCGTGAGGCCGGGGCCGAGCTATACCAGTGGCTCGAAGACGGCGGCTGCTTCTACGTCTGCGGCGACGCGTCGCGCATGGCCGTGGACGTCGACAAGGCCCTCCGCCAGGTCATCGCCGAACACGGCGGCCACGACGAGGCCGGCGTCGAGGCCTACATGCAACGCCTCGGCGACGAGCACCGCTACCAGCGGGACGTGTACTGAGTTTATTTGGCGATTTGGCGATTTCGTGATTTGGCGACCCCCGGAAGAACTTCCGGAACATCTAAAGCCGACACCACCGCCACGGCTCACCCGAATCTTCATGCCGATCACCCAATCGCCGAATCACCAAATCAGCAAATTAACGGTCGTCCCCGCCCGGGACGCCCGGGTGCGGCTCAACGACTTCTACGAGGTCTACGGCGACGCCGACCCCGAGGCCGCGCGGGCCGAGGGGGCACGGTGTTTCAACTGCGGCGCGGCGTTCTGCATGCCCGACTCGGGCTACACGCCGACCGAGGGCGAGCGGGTGGAGGCGTACGGCTGCCCGATCGGGAACCTGATCCCCGAGTGGAACGAACTGGTCCGGGTCGGCCGGTGGCGCGACGCATACGACCGGCTGAGCGTGACCAACCCGCTGCCGGAGTTCACCAGCCGGGTCTGCCCCGCGCCGTGCCAGGACGCCTGCATCGCCGGGATCAACGACGACCCGATCCAGATCAAGGGGATCGAGCGGGCGATCATCGACCGGGCGTTCGCCGAGGGCTGGGTCACGCCGCCGACCGCCGCGGCGCCGACCGGCCGGAGTATCGCGATCGTGGGCTCGGGCCCGGCCGGGCTCAGCGCAGCCGACCGGCTTGTCCGCCGCGGCCACGCCGTCACCATCTACGAACGCAGCGACCGCGCCGGCGGGCTGCTGACCTACGGCGTGCCGAACATGAAGCTTGACCAGCGCGTCGTCGACCGCCGCATCGACGTGCTGCGGGCCGGCGGCGTGCGGTTCGTGCTCGACGCCGAGGTCGGGCGCAACGTCGATCCCGACGATTTGCGTGAGCGTTACGACGCGGTGCTGCTGGCCGTCGGGGCCCAGTCACCACGCGAGCTCGACCTGCCCGGGATCGACTTAGTCGGTGTCGAACGGGCGATGGCCTACCTCACCGCGGCGACCCGCAGCCACCTGGATCGCGACCCCGCGCCCGAGCCGCTCGACGCCGGGGGCAAGCGGGTTGTCGTCATCGGCGGCGGCGACACCGGGGCCGACTGCGTCGGCACCGCCCTGCGGCAGGGCTGCACGTCGCTGCTCAACGTCACCCGCCGTGCGCAGCCGCCCGACGAGCGCGACGCCGACCACCCCTGGCCCGGGCCGCCCGACACGTACCAGCTCGACTACGCCCACACCGAGGGCGACACCCGCTTCGGCCGCGACCCCCGCACCTACCGCGTCCAGCCGCTGGCCGTCCTGCCCGACCCCCGCCGGCCCCATCGCGTCGGCGGGCTGCGGGTCCGCGACCTCGACGAGAACTGCGACCGCGTCCTGCCCGCCGAGCTCGTGCTCGTCGCCGTCGGCTTCGTCGGCCACGACGCCCTGCCGCTGGCCGACGCGTTCGGACTGACCACCACCCGCGGCCGCCTGCCGGGCGACGGCCACCGCACCGACGCCGCCGGGGTCTACACCGCCGGCGACTGCCGCCGCGGCGCGTCGCTCGTGGTCTGGGCCATCCGCGAGGGCCTCGCCGCCGCCGACGCCATCGACACCGACCTGGCCCATTTACGCCGGGCGAAAACCGCGTAGGCCTTACAATCATCCACGGTTTGTCCGTCGCCGCCCCGAAGCCGAAGCCCCGCACGCTCGCCCTGTCCCAGCTCTCGGCCGGGCCGTCGCTGCCGACGCCGCCCGCGCGGCGTGTCGATTCCGTCCGCTACCTCCGCCTGTCGGTCACCCGCGGCTGCTCGATGCGCTGCACCTACTGCCGGCCCGCGTTCGACCGCGGGCACGAGCCGGCCGCGCTCGACGCCGACGACCTCGCCTACCTCGTCGCCCACCTGCATCGCCGCTGCGGCCTGCGCAAGCTGCGGATCACCGGCGGCGAGCCCACGACCCGCCGCGACCTGCCGGACCTGATCGACCGCCTCGCGCGGATCGGCGTGCCCGACCTGGCGATGACGACCAACGCGCTCACGCTGGCCCGCGACGCGGTGCCGCTGCGTCGGGCCGGGCTACGCCGCGTCAACGTCAGCCTCGACACGCTGGACCGCCGCCGCTTCGCCGCGCTCACCGGCGTCGACGGTTTGAAACGCACCCTCGCCGGCATCGACGCGGCGCAGCGGGCCGGCTTCCGCCGGGTGAAGCTCAACACTGTCGTGGTCGCCGGGCAGAACGAGACCGACCTGCCGGACCTGGTGCGGTACGCCGCCGGCCGCGGGCTGCCGATCCGGTTCATCGAGCTGATGCCGATGGGCCCGCTCGCCGCGCAGTGGCAACGCCGCTACGTGCCGGCCGAGCGGATGCGGGCGGCGCTGGCCGGCACGGTCCGTCGGTGGCGTGCCCGGCCCGAGACGGCCGACGCCGCCCGCGTCTTCGACGCCGAGTTGCGCGACGGAACCACGGCCGAGGTCGGCTTCGTCACCCCGATGAGCCGGCACTTCTGCGACCGCTGCGACCGGCTGCGCCTGACCGCCGACGGCGCGGTGTACCCCTGCCTCATGGACGAGCCGCGGGGCAACCTCGCCGACCCGGTCCGCCGCCGCGACGCCGCCGCGATCGACCGCGTGCTGGACGAGGCGTACCGCGGCAAGGCCGACGTCCACCCGCCGGTCGCCCCCGGCGTGATGACCCACCTCGGCGGGTGACGGATCCATATGAACGCGCCGACGATCGACATCACGCTGCACAACGGCCCGCTGCCGGAACACCGCGCAGCGGGTGCCGACGGGGCCGGCGCCTCGCTGACGTTCGAGGGCCGGGTGCGGTTGATGGAGCAGGAACGAGAACTCGCCGCTCTGGACTACGAGGCGTACGAGCCGATGACGACGCGACAGCTGCGAAACCTGGCCGAAGACGTCGCCGCCGAGCACAGGCTGCTGGCGGTGTCGGTGTGGCACAGTGTGGGCCGGGTGCCGGTCGGGACGGTGTCGCTGCGGCTGACGGTGCAGTCGCCGCACCGTGCCGAGGCGCTGCGGGCGACGGCCGCGTTTATCGACCGGATGAAGCGGGACATCGCGTTGTGGAAGCGGCCGGTCTTCGCGGACACCGCGGTGGCGGCCGGCACCGGGGCCGATGAATAAGCGCCGCGCCGATTCGCTGCTGCCGGCGATGGCCACGCCGCACGCCGCGGCGGCGGCCTGGCGCGACCGCCTCACGCCGGTGGCGACCGAGACGGTCACGCCCGGCGACGCCGTCGGCCGCATCCTGGCCGAGGACGTCACGGCCGACCGCGACAGCCCCGCCGCGGACGTCTCGGCGATGGACGGGTACGCCGTGCGTTTGCGCGACCTGACGCCGGGCGGTTCGCTGCCCGTCGCGTTCGCGGTGCAGACCGGCGTCGCCCCCCCGCCGCTGCCGGCCGGTGCCGCGGCCCGCCTGTTCACCGGCGGCGTCGTGCCCGAAGGGGCCGACACCGTCGTGAAACGCGAAGACGCCGACGAAAGCGCGCCGGGCACCTTCACCCCCCGGCCCGACGCGACGTCGCCGGACGCGGGCCAACACATCCGCCGGCGGGGCGAGAACGCGGCGCGCGGCGACGTGTTGCTGCGCCACGGCTCGCCGATCACCCCGGCCGCGGCGGTGACCCTCGCCGCGGTCGGCTGCCCGACGCCGGGGGTCTACCGGCGGGTGCGGGTCGTCGTGCTGGTGACGGGCAACGAGGTCCGCCCGGCGTCGGGCGGCGTCGACGACCCCGAGGTGCGGGACAGCAACGGCCCGGGGCTCGCCGCGCTGCTGCGGGGCAGCGCGTGGTGCGAGCTCGTTTCGGTCGAACGGGTCGCCGACACGCCGGCCGCGACCCGCGCCGCGTTCGCGGACGCGGCGGCGCGGGCCGATGTGGTCCTGAGCACGGGGGGGGTGTCGATGGGCGACCACGACCACGTGCCCGCGGCGGCGTTGGCGTTGGGGGCCGAGGTGCTGTACCACCACCTGTCGATGCGGCCGGGCAAGCCGAACTTCGGGGCGGTGCTGCCGGACGGCACGGCGGTGGTCGCGCTGCCGGGCAACCCGGTATCGGCGTTCGTCGGGACGGTGGTGCTCGGCGGCCCGGCGCTGCGGCGACGCGGCGGGTGGGCCGAGGAACCGCAGCGCCAACGGGTGCTCGTCGATCCAGGGCGGCCGCCGGTGCCCGCGACGCTGGGGCTGTGGCGTTACCTGCCGGCCACGGTCCACACCGACGGCCGAGCCGCGCCGCTGGCGAACCGCGGCTCGGGCGACGTTGCGGCGCTCGGGCCGTCTCACGGGTTGTTGGAGCTGCCCCCCGACACGCCGATCGACGCCGGCGACGCCGCCTGGCCCTGGCTCGGCTGGGGCGTGTCGTGAACGCCCCGCCGCCGCCCGGTCCGGTGCGTTTCCCGCTGCCGCACTACGTGCTGGCCGGCGGGCGCAGCCGACGCTTCGGGTCCGACAAGGCCCGGCACCGGATCGACGGCGTGCCGATGGTCGTACGGGTGGCGGAGGCGTTTGCCGAGCACGCGTTATCGACGACGGCCATCGCGAGGGAAGCCAACGCCTACGCCGACCTCGGGCTGCCCACGGTCGCCGACGACCTGCCCAACGCCGGCCCCCTGGCGGGGCTGGCCACCGCGCTGCGGCACGCAAACGAGTCACACACTTCCGGGGGCGGGGGCGGGGGCGGGTGGCTGTTGTTGTCGAGCTGCGACTTGCGTCGGCCGGACGCCGCGACCCTGACGCCGCTCGCGCGTGCGCTGGAACAACACGACGCCGCGTGGGCCGCGGTGTACCGGCGGGACGGGCGTTTCGAGCCGTTCCCGGGGCTGTACCACGCGTCGATCGCCGGGGCGGTCCGCGACACGCTGGCGTCGCCGCGGCGGTCGTTCCAAGCGCTGCTGAGCGGCGCGGGCGAGCGGGTGGCGACCGCGGCCTGGCCGGCGGGCGACGGCCCGCTCGACCTGGACCGCCGGCCGGGCCCGCCCTGAACGCGTCGCGTCGGCGGCTCGGAATATTCTTGACTCTCCGCGTATTGGGCGTATAGTTGTTTGAACAATTAACTACCCGAAAGGAGATTCCTGTGACCACCTCAGCCCCCGAAACCCTGAACACTTCCGCCCACCCCCACGCCGTCCGCCGCGCCGCCGACCGCGGGGCCAGCCACTTCGGCTGGCTCGACTCGCGGCACAGCTTCTCGTTCGGCCAATACCGCGACCCCCGCCGCATGGGCTACTACGGCCTGCGGGTGCTCAACGACGACCGCGTCGCCCCCGGCATGGGCTTCGACACCCACCCGCACCGCGACATGGAGATCCTCACCTGGGTGTTGGACGGCGAGCTCGCGCACCGCGACTCGATGGGCCACGCCTCGGTGCTGCCCGCCGGCGGCCTGCAGCTCATGTCCGCCGGCTCCGGCGTCTCGCACAGCGAGTTCAACGCGAGCGACGACACGCCGGTCCACTTCCTCCAGGTCTGGCTCCAGCCGCGGCAGCGTGGCACCGTGCCGCGGTACCAGGAGCAAGCCGAGCCGGGGGTCGCGGGCGGCGGCCCGATCCGGCTCGTCGCGACGGGCCGTGTCGGTCACGCGACCGGAGGCGTGATGTCCCTCGGGGCCGACGCCGAGGTCTACGTCGGTGTGTTCGACGCCGCCGGCTCCGACACGCTGGCGGTGCCCGCGGGCCGGGTGGCGTACGTCCACGCGGCGACCGGCACGCTCACGGTCGACGGCCAGACGCTAGCGGCCGGCGACGCGCTGACGGTCGAAGACCCGAACCGTTCGACCACCCTCAACCTCGAGGCACAACCCGGCGCACGGCTGATCGCCTTCGTGCTGCCGGCGTGAGACGCAACTCCCACCCCCCCACCGCCCGACCGGCGGCCCGGGGGCGCGGGGGCTTCGACTAAACTCCGCCCCATGATCCGACGGGCGACCATCCGCGACGTGCCGGCGATGGCACGCATCATCAACGACGCGGCGGAGTTCGGCTTGATGCTGCCGAAGTCGCTCGCGGCGTTGTACGAGAACGTGCGCGAGTTCCACGTCGCCGAAGACCCGTCGTCGCAAGACGTGGTCGGGGTCTGCGGGCTCTCGGTGATCTGGGCGGACCTCGGCGAGCTGGTGTCGCTGGCCGTCGCCCCGTCGCAGCGCGGGCGGGGCCTGGGCCGGGCCCTCGCGGAAGCCTGCATCCAAGAAGCGCGGCAGCTTGCGCTGCGGCGCGTGATGACCCTCACCTACGAGCAGCGGTTCTTCGAACGGCTGGGCTTCGCCGTGGTCGACCGGCAGTCGCTGCCGCTGAAGGTGTGGGCCGACTGCGTGCGCTGCCCGAAAAACCAGGTGTGCGACGAGATCGCCATGATCCGGTTTTTTGAAGATGTTCCGCCCCCGGAAGAATTTCCGGCCGATGCGTCGGACGGGTTGGTCTTGCCGCAGGTCCGTCCCGCGGGCGAGTACGCCGAATAAAAAACCGGCACCGCGGAGGTGCCGGCTTAACAAGAGCGGTCGGAGAAGAGGGTCAGTCCTTCACTTCGTACTCGGCGTCGATCACGTCGTCGCCGGCGTCACCCGACCCGGCGTCGGCGGTGGCCTCACCACCCTCGCCGGCTTCGGCCGTCTTGGCGGCGGCCTCGTAGACCGCCTTGCCGAGCTCCATCGACTCGGTGTTGAGGTTCTCGAGGGCCTTGCGGATGGCGTCGGCGTCGTCTTCCTTGAGCTTCTCCTCGACGTTGGCGACGGCCGACTCGACCTTGCCGCGCACCTCGGGAGAAAGCGACTCGCCGTGCTCTTCGAGCTGCTTGCGGGTCTGGTGCACGGCGGCCTCGGCCTGGTTCTTGAGGTCGACGAGCTCACGCTTCTTCTTGTCGGCCTCGGCGTTGGCCTCGGCGTCGGCCTTCATCTTGTCGATCTCGTCGTCGGACAGCCCGGAGCTGCCTTTGATCTCGATGTTCTGGCTCTTGCCGGTGCCCTTGTCGGTGGCCTCGACGTTGAGGATGCCGTTGGCGTCGAGGGCAAACTCGACCTCGATCTGCGGCACGCCGCGTGGGGCGGATGCGATGTCCGCGAGGTTGAACCGGCCCAGCGTGCGGTTGTCGTTGGCGAACTCGCGCTCGCCCTGCAGCACGTGGATCGTCACCTCGGTCTGGTTGTCGGCCGCGGTCGAGAAGACCTCCTTCTTGCTCGTCGGGATGGTGGTGTTCTTCTCGATGAGCTTGGTCATCACGCCGCCCATCGTCTCGATGCCCAGGCTCAGCGGGGTGACGTCGAGCAGCAGCACGTCCTTGACGTCGCCCTGCAGCACGCCGCCCTGGATCGCGGCGCCCAGCGCCACGACCTCGTCGGGGTTGATCGACTTGTTGGGCTCCTTGCCGAAGATCTCCTGGGCGATCGACTGCACCTTGGGGATGCGGGTCGAGCCGCCGACGAGGACGACCTCGTCGATGTCGCCGGTCTTGAGCCCGGCGTCGGCCAGCGCAGTCTCGCAGGGCTGGCGGAGCCGCTGGAACAGGTCGTCGCAGGTCTGCTCGAACTTGGTGCGGGTGATGGAGATCATCAGGTGCTTGGGCCCCTCGTTCGTCGCGGTGATGAACGGGAGGTTGACGGTGGCCTCCTGCGAGTTGGAGAGCTCCATCTTCGCCTTCTCGGCCGCTTCCTTGAGCCGCTGTAGCGCCATGGCGTCGTTGCGCAGGTCGATGCCGTCGGACTTTTTGAACTCGTCGGCGAGGTGGTCGATGAGCTTCTGGTCCCAGTCGTCGCCGCCGAGGTGGCCGTCGCCGTTGGTGGCGAGCACCTCGAACACGCCGTCGCCGACGTCGAGGATCGAGACGTCGAACGTGCCGCCGCCGAGGTCGAAGACGGCGATTTTTTCGTTAGCCTGCTTGTCGAGGCCGTAGGCGAGGGCGGCAGCGGTCGGTTCGTTGATGATGCGTTCGACCTTGAGCCCGGCGATCTCGCCCGCCTCCTTGGTCGCCTGCCGCTGGCTGTCGTTGAAGTAGGCGGGCACGGTGATGACGGCCGCGGTGACCTTCTCGCCGAGGTAGTCCTCGGCGGTTTTCTTGAGGTTCTGCAGAACCATCGCCGAGACTTCTTGCGGCGTGTAGTCCTTGCCCTTGACCTTGACCTTGACCAGGTCGTCGCCGCTACCGGTGACCTCGTAAGGCACCATCTTCTGCTCGGCTTCCACCTCGCGGTGCCGGCGGCCGATGAAACGCTTGATCGAGAACACGGTGCCCTTGGGGTTGGTCACCTGCTGCTGACGCGCGGGCTGGCCGACGAGCCGTTCGTCCTTGTCGGTGAAGGCGACGATGGACGGGGTGGTGCGGTTGCCGGAGCTGTTGATCAGCACCTTCGGGCTACCGGCTTCCATGACGGCGACGACGGAGTTGGTCGTGCCGAGGTCGATGCCGATGGTTTTAGACATGGATCATTCCTTGAGCTTGGTTGGTTCAGAGGGCGTTTCGTTTTTACGCCGCATCTGGCTGTTGGGCCGAAATATGGTTAGGCAAAGATCATGCCATCGGTCGTATCGCGGGCCGTGAAGGGCCGGCCCGGGGGCTGCCACGAGGCGGGACGCCGCCCCGCCCCGCTGCCATATTGACAAGAGCGCGACGCGGCGACTTGACGCCTAACTTCGAAAAGTGCAGTATTTCAAGACATTTTCCGATCTACGGGAACCCGTGCCGCGTCCGGCACACCGAATAATCCATCGTCACGGATGAATGACCCGACCCGTAGTCAACCCCCAAGCTAGGAGAGCAAGCCCATGGCCAAGAAGAAAGTCGCTAAGAAAGCCGCCACAAAGAAGCCCCCGACCAAGAGCGAGGTGTACGCCGCCGTCGCCGACCAGACCGACCTGCCGAAGAAGAAAGTCGCCGAGGTGTTCGACGCCCTGGGCGACGTGATGGCCTCGAGCCTCAAGAAGAACGGCTCGTTCAGCCTCGTCGGCCTCGCCAAGATGACCGTCGTGAAGAAGCCGGCCGTCAAGGGCGGCAAGCTGGTCCGCAACCCGTTCACCGGCGAGATGGTGCCACAGAAGCCCAAGCCCGCCAGCAAGAACGTCCGCATCCGCCCGATGAAGGCGCTCAAGGATATGATCAACTAATTACTTGTTTCCAAAAACCGTGACGAACTCGGAACCCCCGGCAAGCTCCGAATGCCGGGGGTTCTTCTTTTTTAGCCGGCTTGGCCCGGCGGACCGCCGCTTGACGGTCGCTTGGTAGGATTTATCGACCTAATGAGCCGAGACCCCGGACACCGGAAAATCACGATGAGTACGCTTGCCGATTCCGAGGCCTCGATCATTGGGGCCCACGACGCCTACCTCTCGCCGAACTACGGGCGGTACCCCGTCGCGATCGTCTCGGGTAGGGGTTGCACGCTGCGGGACGCCAAGGGCAAAGAGTACCTCGACCTGTTCGCCGGCTTCGGGGCGCCGGTGCTCGGGCACTGCCACCCCGACCTGGTGCGGGCCGTCACCGAGCAGGCGAACAAGCTCTGGCACGTCGGCAACCTGCTGCACACCGAGCCGCAGGTCCGCGCCGCCGAGGCGATCCACCGGCACGGCTTCGGCGGCGTCTCGTTCTTCTGCCACAGCGGCGCCGACGCCAACGAGGCGGCGATCAAGCTCGCACGGCTCTACGGTAAGGCACGCCGCGGAAATTCCACCGGCGAGTTCGGACGCTACAAAGTTATCTCCTGCACCAAGAGCTTCCACGGCCGATCGTTCGCCACGATGGGAGCGACCGCCAACCCCGCGGTCCGTGAGGGCTTCGGCCCGCTGCTGCCGGGCTACGCCAACGTCGCCTACAACGACCTCGACGCGCTCGAGGCCGAACTCGACGACGAGACGGTGGCCGTCCTCGCCGAGCCGATCCAGGGCGAGGGCGGCCTGAACTTGCCAGATCCGGGCTACTTCAAGCGGCTCAGGGTGTTCTGCAACGAGCGGGACCTGCTGCTGGTCTGCGACGAAGTGTGGACGGGTTGCGGGCGGACGGGGACGTATTTTGCGTACCAGCATTGGCTTGATGAAGATTCCGGGGGGCCGGATGTCATGACACTGGGCAAGGGCGTCGGCGGCGGGCTGGCGGTCGGCGTGATGTGCGCCCGGCCCGAACTGGCCGAGCTGTACAACGCCCGGACGCAGGGCGGCGTGAAACACGCGACGACACTCGGGGGCAACTGCCTATCAATGGCGGTGACGGCGACCATTTTTGAGGTCCTGGAGCGGGACGGGTTGATCGAACGGGCGGCCGAGTTGGGGCAACGGGCGACCGCGCGGCTGCGGCGTTTCGCCGAGGGGCGACCGATGGTGCGCGAGGTGCGGGGCCGGGGCCTGTTCCTGGGTATCGAGCTCGACCCGGAGGCCAAGGGCGCGTGGTTCGAGAACGCCGGCGACGTGGTGCGACGCGGCCTCGACGTCGGGCTCATGGTCAACGCCACCGGCCCGAACGTGCTGCGGATCGCGCCGCCGCTGACGATCCGCGACGAAGAGCTGGACCGCGGGCTCGGCCTGCTGGAAGAGGTGCTGGTCGGGTGAGCGCGGCGAGCCGCCTGTATTGCGGTCGGGGCACGAGCCGCGGCGCCGTCGTCTGGCTAAGTGCCGTTCTTGGATGCGCGGTCGGGTGCCAGAGCGATCCTCCGTTCAACGAAGAAGGCTTTACGATGCGTCCCGCGGCGGCGGGCCCGCCCCCGGCAACGGGGCCGGCCGAAGCGCGGACGCCGGCGGTGCGGTGGGTTTCGCGTCGCCTGACGCTGCCGCTGGCCCGGCCGACCGCGGAGGCGTGGGCGGCGTGCGACGAGACGGTGCTGCCGGAGCTGACGCGGGCGGTGTGGAACGGCAACGGGCTGCGGCTCGGCGTGCTGCGGCCGGGGGAGGCGGCGAGGTTCGGCGAGGCGCTCGGACCGACGGCCACACGCGACGGGCAGCTCGTGGTCCACGAGTTCCCCGAGGTGCTGCGGGAGACGCGGCCGCTGCGGGCCGAGTTCGTCGCCGACCTGACGCTTCCGGGAGAACCGCCACGGCGGGAGGTGTTCACCCGCGGTCGGCTGCGGCTGCTCGTGGCGTCGCGGCCGGCCCCCGGCGGCGGCAAGACGCTCACGCTCACCCCGCAGCACCACCGCCCGCGGGCCAGCCTCTTGCCACGCAGTGTCATGGAGAAGCGGCTCGACGGGCGGGTCTTCGATGAATTGACCATCGAATTGGACGTCCGACCGGGCGAGGCGGTGGTCATCGGGCTGCACCGTGTCGAGCCGGCCGCGTCTGAATCCGAGAGCGAAAGCGAAGACGGCATATTCGAGCTGACGCTGGACCCGCCGGAGTCGCCCTACGGCCTGGGCCGCGGGCTGTTCACGACCGGGCTGACGGCGGCCGACCAACAGGTGCTGTTTTTGCTGCGGCCGCTGCCTTAGGCCCGCACCGACTCGGCCGGGGTCGAAGGCTCGGTGATGCCAAGGCTGCGGTAGATCTGCCGCGTCGCGTCGGATTGGTTGAGCGTGTAGAAGTGGATGCCGGTGGTCTGGTGGTCGAGCAGGTCGCGGCACTGTTCGGTCGCCCAGTGCACGCCGACGCGGCGGACCGCGTCCTCGTCGTCGCCGCAGCGCTGCACCGCCCGCAACAAGGCCGCCGGGAACCGCGAACCCGCGGCGAGCTCGGCCATCCGCCGCATGCCCTTGGCCGAGCTGATCGGCATCACGCCCGCCACGATCGGCACACCGATGCCCGCCAAGGCGCAACGCTCGCGGAAGTCGTAGAAGTCGCGGTTGTCGAAGAACAGCTGCGTGCAGATGTAGTCCGCCCCGGCGTCGACCTTGGCCTTGAGGTGGTCCATCTCCAACATGCGGTTGGGCGTGGCGGGGTGGCCCTCCGGGAAGCCGGCCACGCCGATCCCGAACCCGCGCGGGTCCGGGTGCCCCCGGAAGTTTCGGATGAACTTGACCAGGTCGATCGCGTGCTGGAAGTGGTCGTCCTGCTTGCGGTACCCCTCGAGGCCGCGGGGCGGGTCGCCGCCGAGGGCCAGGAGGTTGGACACGCCCAGTTCGGCGTAGCGTTCGAGGATGCCGCCGATGTCGTCGGCGGTGTGACAGACGCAGGTGAGGTGCGGGACGGTGGGGATGGATGTGGTGGTCTTAATCCGCTCGACCAGGCCGTGGGTCAGCTCTCGGGTTGAGCCGCCGGCCCCGTAGGTGACCGAGACGAAGTCGGGCCGGAGGTTCGCCAGGTCGGCGACGGTGGCGTAGAGCGACGTCGCCGCGGCTTCGGACTTCGGCGGGAAGAACTCGAAGGAGAACGTGGTTGGGCGTTGGTCGAAGAGGTCGCCGATGTGCATAGCGTGGCTCGGAGGAACTTGACCATCCGTTTATCCGGATAGATCGATGGTACGGACGCCCGGTCGAATCGTCAATGCCCACTCATCGAACGCAACCGCAGCTTTTCGCTAGATTCCGGGGGTCACGATGCAGACCGACTTGATCATCCCGGCCCGGAACGAGGCGGAGAACCTGCCGGCCCTGGTCGCGGCGGTCGACGCCGTGCGGGCGGCGGCGGGGCTGCGGCGGGTGGTGCTGGCGGACAACGGGTCGACCGACGCCACGGCCGAGCTGGCCCGGGCCGGCGGGTTCGAGGTGGTCCACGAGCCGCGGCCGGGCTACGGCGGGGCGTGCCTGACGGGGCTGGCCCACTTGGCGGACGACCCGCCCGAAGCCGTGGCGTTTCTCGACGCGGACCTCGCGGACGATCCGGCGCAGCTCGCCCGGCTGCTGGAGCCGATCGTGTTGGGGCGGGCCGACCTGGTGCTGGGGCAGCGGCAGGCGCTCGCCGAGCCGGGGGCGCTCGACCCGCACCAGCGGTTCGGCAACTGGCTGGCCGTGACACTGCTGCGGGTGGTGACCGGCCGGCGGTACCGGGACCTCGGGCCGCTGCGGGCGGTGCGGTGGCGGTGCCTGGAGCGGCTGCACATGGCCGATCGGACCTGGGGCTGGACGATCGAGATGCAGTACAAGGCGGCGCGGTACGGGCTGCGGATCGAAGAACTCGACGTGCCGTACCGCCGACGCCGGGCGGGTAAAAGTAAAATCAGCGGCTCGTTGGTCGGAAGCGTCCGGGCGGGGACGAAGATCGTGGTGACGCTGGCGACGCTGTGGTGGACCACCCCGCGACGGGCGGCCGAGCCCGAGGCCGTGCGGCACGGCTGAGGGGCCGGGTTGGCCGATACAAGATCGCACGCCCCGCGCCCGAGGCCCCCCGATCGATACGCTGCTGCTGTACATCAACGTACCCTTCCACCGCCGAGGCGAAACGCTCTACGCCGAGCGGCAGGCGTGCAACGGCCTGCGGCTGTGGGCTCGCCACTGGGGACATGTCACGGTCATGGCGCCGCTGACGGCCGGCCCGGACGTGCGTGAAGGCTGGGTGCCGATCGACGCGGTCGGCGACGCGGCCGAGCGTCTGACCTTCGAACCGCTGCCCGCGGCGTGGCGGGTCGGTGAATTCGTCCGGGCCTACCCCGGCGTGCGCCGCCGCATCCGACGGCTGATCGCCGGATCGAACTACCTGCTGTTCAGCCTCGGCGGATTGGTGGGGGACTGGGGCGCGGTGGCCGCCCGCGAGGCCCGACGGATGGGTCGGCCCTACGCCGTCTGGACCGACCGCGTCGAGTCCGAGGTCACCCGGGCACAGGCGTCGTCCGGCCCACTCAAACGGCGCCTGTGCGCTCGGCTGACGTGGCGGCCGATGCGTCGGGTCGAGCGGCACGTCATCCGCCACAGCACGGTCGGGCTGTTCCACGGGGCCGACACCCACCGGGCGTACGCGTCGCTCGCCCCGGCGTCGGAGCTGGTGCACAACATCCACGTCCCGCGGTCGGCCCGCATCGACGACGACGCCCTGGACGCCAAAGCCGACGCCGCGCTCGACGGGCCGCTGCGCATCGTCTACGCGGGGCGGATGGCGGACATGAAGGGACCGCTCGACTGGCTTGATGTTTTGGAAGGCCTCGCCGCGCGGGGTGTGGACTTTGCGGCGACCTGGATGGGCGACGGCGAATGGATGCCGCGGATGCGGGAGCGAGTCGCGCGGCCGCCGCTGGCCGGACGGGTCGAGCTGCCGGGTTTCGTCGGCGATCGCGACACCACGATGGACGCTTTGCAGCAAGCCCACCTGTTCCTGTTCTGCCACAAGACACCGGAGTCGCCGCGCTGTCTGATCGAGTCGCTGATCGTCGGCACGCCGATCGTCGGCTACGCCAGCGGCTACGCCCGGGACCTGACCGCGAAGCAAGGCGGCGGCCGGTTCGTCCAAACCGGCGAGGTCGCGGCGCTGACCGACGCGGTGGCGGAGCTGGCGAAAAATCGGCCGCGGCTCGCCGCGCTGATCCGCGCCGCCGCGGCGGACGGTCGGCCGTTCAACGACGAAGACGTCTTCGCCCACCGCAGCGAAGTCCTGCGGGCCCGCCTGCCGCGATTCGAACCCGCAGAAACCTGACCGGGGTCGAGTCAGGTCGCCCCGAGTGTGGTGTCGTCGTGCGGGGTCAGGTCCGCCCCGGCGTCGCTCGCGGCCTGGTTCAGCACGGCCCGGAACTCGGCGGGCGACGTCGCGGCGAGACACCGGCCGCGGGTCGTCTCGGTCTCGAACGCCGACGCGATCAACCCGAGCATCTCGATCTGCGTGTCGGGCTGGTCGATCGGCGTGAGGATCAGGCAGACCAGCCGGGTGAGCTGGCCGTCGGCGGCGTCGAAGTCGATGCCGGTGCGGTGGCGGGCGATGAAGACGTGGGGGCGTTTGAGCCCGTCTAGCCGGGCGTGCGGCACGGCGAGCCCGTCGGGCAGGGCCGTGCGCATCGCCCGCTCCCGTTTCCAGACCTCGTTGAAGATCAGGTGCTTGTCGGTCACGGCCGTGACCTCCGCCGCCCGCTCGGCGAGCACCGCCAAGACCTCACGCACCGTGTGCGCCTTGGGGTCCAGCAGCAGGTGGCGGTCGCTGAGCACGGTGTGCAGCTTCCGCTGGGTTTTGAGCTGGAGGACCTTCTGCATCGCGGGCCCGGCGATGAGCGACGTGCCGAGGGCCATGATCACGATCGCCACCAGCAGCGTCTCGGAGATGAGCCCGGCCTGGAACGCGAGCTGGCCGAGGATGATGCCGACCGCGCCCTGCGCCGCCATCCCGAAGCCCACGCCCCACGACTCACGCTTCGACAGCCCGGCGAGCTTGGCCCCGAAGTAGCAGCCGCCGACCTTGCCCAGCATCGCCACGCCGAAGACCAGCGCGACCGCGCCGAGGTCGAACGCCTCGACGAAGTTGATCCGCAGCCCGATGCTGGCGAAGAAGACCGGGGCGAAGACGTTGGTGACGAACTGGTGGATGGTGTCGCGGGTGCGTTCGCGCAGGTGCCGCGAGTCGCCGATGGCCACGCCGGCGATGAACGCCCCGAAGATCGAGTGGATGCCCAGGTGCTCCGTGAGCGCCGCGCACAGCAGCGCGACCACGAACACGAACCCCAGCACCCCGCCGGGGTAGCTCCACCGCGACTGGATGTACGGCATCAGCAGGTGCGCGACCCACCGGCCGATCGTGAGCATGAACGCGAGGAACCCGAGCGTCAGCCCGATGGTGACCCA
>JBCCOP010000012.1:0-33030 GCA_039025315.1 Planctomycetota bacterium
ACGCGCCCCCCTTGGGCGCGTCATTGCCGTGGGAACTACAGTAACGCGGGCCTTAGAAGGGGCAGCCCAAACGGGTCAACTGCAACCCCAGACGAGTCGTTGTTCTTGCCTTCGGGGTGCAGGGGCAGAGCCCCTGCCGCCCGCCGCGCAGGCGACCGCAAATCCACACCTACAAATATTCTTGACCGACCTGATCGCCCACCTTGCTGTGCAATTTCTTAATCTTCTCGGCCTGGTCGGCCTTACAGACCAGCGTCGCCTCCGGCGTGTGGATCACGATCAGGTCCTCGCAGCCCAGCGTCGCGATCAGGTGGCCCGGCTCGCTCGACGCGGTCAGGACGTTGCGGCTGTCCAGGTGCACCACCGGCCCGCCCGACGCCGCGTGACCGTCGTCGTCTTTCGCCAACGTGTCGGCAAAGCTCGGCCAGCTCCCGACGTCCAGCCACGACAGCGGCATCGGCACCGCCGCCACCGTCATCGCGTCGTCCCGGCTCGCCGGCTCCATCACCGCGTAGTCCACGCTCACCTTCTCCAGCGTCGGGTACACCTCCGCCAGCCGCGCGTCCCGGCCCGGCTCGTCCCACGCCCGCCCCAGCTCGTCCAGCGGCCCGAAGTTCGACGGCGCGTACTTCGCGATGCAACGCATCACCGCGTCCGCCCGCCAGACGAACATGCCCGAGTTCCACAGGTACTTCTCCGGCCCGGCGTCGAAGTACGACGACGCCACCTCCGCCGCCGGCTTCTCCTTGAACTGGTCCACGACGAACCCGCCGCCGTCGAGCGCCTCGCCCAGCTGCAGGTACCCGTAGCCCGTCGCCGCGTGCGTCGGCGCGACGCCGAACGTCACCAGCGTGTCCGCCCGCGCCTCGGCCAACGCGAAGCCCCGGTCCACGATCTTCAGCAGCTCATCGACCGGCTCGATCAGGTGGTCGGCCGTGAAGATCGCCACCGTCGCCTCCGGGTCCCGGTGCCGCAGCACGCTGCACCCCAGCCCGACCGCGTTGAGCGTGTCCCGGCCCATCGGCTCGCCGATGAACCGCTCCTCGCCCAGCCCCGGCAGCTTGTCCAGCATCACCGCCTTCGTCGACTCACCGGCACAGACATAAATCTGCTCCGGCGGCAGCAGCCCATCCAGCCGCTCCATCGCCACTTGCAACAGCGATTTGTTTCCGTCACTTCCGGGGGCGCCGCTTCCGGGGGCGCCGATGAACGGGATCAACTGCTTCGGCAGCTCTTTCGTCGACATCGGCCACAGCCGGGTCCCCGAGCCGCCCGCGATGATCAGCGCGTATCTCATGAAACCGAGCATAACCCACCCGCGTGAAGCCAACCAATCCGATCGACACCCCGCCTATCGTTCCTTTGCGTCACGGGTGAACCGGCACCCCCAACCGAAAGGAGCCCCCACATGGGCGAAGTCATGGACTACACCGCGAACAAGAAGTCGCAGACGATGGACGAAGAAACCCGCCGCGAACTCATCGCGCTGCTGCGCAAGGCCTACAACATGGAGCTCGAGACGGTCATCAACTACCGCACCAACTCGATCCACCTCGACGGCATGCTCGCGATGGAGGTCAAGGAAAGCCTCGAGGAAGACGTCGAGGAAGAGCTCAAGCACGCCGGCGAGCTGGCGAAACGCATCAAGGTCCTCGGCGGACGCATCCCCGGCTCGCAGGAACTCACCATGGACCAGGCCTCGCTCCAGCCGCCGGAGGACACCGTCGATGTCGTGTCGGTGATCAAAGGCGTGATCGAGGCCGAGGACGCCGCGATCGACCACTACCAGAAGGTCATCGAGACCGCCGGCGACGCCGACCCGGTCACCGAAGACCTCGCCATCGAGCTCAAGGGCGACGAGGAAGAGCACCGCCGCGAGTTCGTCGGCTTCCTGCGCGAATACGAGGCGATGGCGAAGATGTTCGCCCGCTGATCGGCCGATCGCAACGGGTCCCCACCACCACGCGAAGCACCGGGTTTGGCCCCCGATGCTTCGCTTTTTGTGTTGCCGATCCGCGGGGAAGCGGTAGGCTAGCGACGCGATTTTCATCCGAAATTCAACCCCCGGGAACACCCGCCATGCTCAGCAGCAACCCCACGCTCTCCGAATCGACCTTCGCAGGCCTCGGCCGACGCGCCGACGTGGTCACCGAAGACGAGTCGATGTCGATCGTCGGCGCGACCAACAAGACGCTGTTCCTGCTGCTGCTGTGCGTGGGCACGGCAACCTTCTCGTGGGGCGCGGCCACGTCCGGGGCGTCGTACACCATGGGCCTCCTGTGGGGCGGGGCGATCGGCGGGCTCGTCGTCGCGTTCGCCACGGTGTTCAAGCCCGACTGGTCGCCGATCACCGCGCCGATCTACGCCGTGCTCGAGGGGTTGTTTCTCGGGGCGATCTCGGCGTTCTACGAGGCGAGCTTCGGCAACCAGACCGCCGGCGGCTTCCCGCTCGACGGCATCGTCGTCCAGGCCGTGGGCCTGACCATGGGCGTCGCCGCGTCGATGCTGCTGCTCTACCGCTTCCGCGTGATCCGCGTGACCGAAAAACTGCGGGCCGGCGTCCTGATGGCGACCGGAGCCGTCATGCTCTTCTACCTCGTCTCGATCGGCCTCGGGCTCTTCGGCGTCTCGATGCCGCTGCTGCACAGCAGCGGCCCCCTGGGCATCGGCCTGAGCCTGCTGATCGTCGGCATCGCCTCGTTCAACCTGCTGCTGGACTTCGACCTGATCGAGCGTGGGGCCAAGGCGGGCGCCCCCAAACACATGGAGTGGTACGCCGGCTTCGCCCTGCTGACCACGCTGGTATGGCTCTACCTCGAAATCCTTCGCTTGCTGGCGAAGCTGCGCCGTTAGAGCGTCGGGCTGAAGTCTTCGCCGTTAGCCGGGTTACTACGCAACTCCGGCCGGTGACGTGTAGCGTCACGGCTACGACGATGATCGACGCAACCGGGTAGATTCGATCGAACCTTCTCTGACAGACGACGCGGAATACAAGATAAAGGCGGAACTTACGCCTTCTTGTTAGATTTCTAGTTAATTGAAAACGCCCAATACGATCGAGCGATGAATGCCTAGCCGCGGTTGTGTCGGCAGCGTCCGGTGACGAGCATGCCGCCCAAAGCCAACAGAGCTAAACTCGCCGGTTCGGGAACAATCGTGACGGTAAAGCTATCGAAACTAAAACCGTTCCCTGAAACATAAGCGATCGTTACCGAATCACCGGGGTCAATTTGAACACTGCCTGCGTCCGTACTGCCGGTCGAATCAATCGCAACTGGACTAGCTACGGGGCCGGTGAAAGCAATCGAGCCTGCATCACCCGAGCCGAAACTTGAAACAGATACCGAGTCGAAGAACACCGCAGTGGTGAACGAAATAGAAATGGACTCAGCGCCTTCGTCACCATCGAGCTGACTGGTTGCATCGGAGGTTCCAGTTGTATCGTCGTCGGAGTTCAATCCGAACCCTCCTCCGGTTTGGTTAAATACGGTGGTCGAAGGGCTTGTCACGATGGCCGTGAGGTTGGCCGTCACACCGCCCTTGGTGAGGCTGAGACCCGTACCCCCATCCAAGTCCTCAAGAGTGCCTCCGCCATAATTAAACACTTCATCACGGAGATCGAAAATTACGGCGGCGTCGGATGCTGGGATTAAAAAAGCCATCATTGAGACGGCAACGCAGCAAACAATAGCTTTTTCCATGGGTGTAACCTTTCTCCCCGGAAAAAACCGTTATAGATAAACTTTTTATTTTTTCTAGACTAAACACCTTAGACGAAACGGTAGCCCAGAAAAAGCGCCGCGCTGTGATTTTTCGGTGATTTGTAGATTTTTAGCGTAGAGCTTATTTGACTGACGCTTTGCTAGGCAAAAATTAAGCTTAAATGAGGCTCTGCCTAATTTGCGAACAAGCTTCGGGGGTTAATCCTCAACGTTGGTCGGGGTGCCGTGCCGGCCTGATTGGCTCGCCTTACTTCGTTTGGCCAAAACGCTCGAGTTGGGCCGCCCGGCTCAGGTCATCCGAAACGACCCGACGTCGACGGTCAGTTCGTCGTCGCGGACGTCGAGGGTGACGGTGCTGCCGTCGGGGACGTCGCCCGCGATCAGAGCGCGGCCGAGGCGGGTCTCGACCTCGTGCTGGAGGTAGCGACGCAGCGGGCGGGCGCCGTAGACCGGGTCGTAGCCGGCGGCGGCGAGGTGGTCGCGGGCGGCGTCGGTGAGCTTGAGGGTGATGCGTCGGCCGTCGAGACGCCGCTGCAGGTCGGCGACCAGGAGGGTGACGATCTGGCCGATCTCGGCGAGGGTGAGGGGGCTGAAGAGCACGACGTCGTCGACGCGGTTGAGGAACTCGGGGCGGAAGTGGGCGCGGAGGTCGGCCATGACCTGGTTGCGGGCCTGGTCGCCGATCCGGCCCGAGCCGGCGGCGATGGCGTCGTCGAGCAGGTACTGGCTGCCGAGGTTGCTGGTCATGATCACGACGGTGTTCTTGAAGCTAACGGTCCGGCCCTGGGCGTCGGTGGCCCGGCCGTCGTCGAGGACCTGCAGCAGGACGTTGAAGACGTCGGGGTGGGCCTTCTCGATCTCGTCGAACAGCACGACGCTGTAGGGCCGGCGGCGGACGGCCTCGGTGAGCTGGCCGCCCTCTTCGTAGCCGACGTACCCGGGCGGGGCGCCGACGAGGCGGGAGACGGCGTGCTTCTCCATGTACTCGGACATGTCGATGCGGATCAGGTTGTCTTCGTCGTCGAACAACGCCTCGGCGAGGGCCTTGCTCAGCTCGGTCTTGCCGACGCCGGTGGGGCCGAGGAAGATAAACGAACCGATGGGGCGTTTGGGGTCCTGGATGCCGGCCCGGGCGCGGAGGATGGCGTCGGCGACGAGTTTGACCGCTTCGTCCTGGCCGATGACGCGTTCGTGGAGCTCGCGGTCGAGCTTGAGGAGTTTTTCGCGTTCGCCCTCGACGAGCCGGGCGACGGGAATGCCGGTCCAGCGGGCGACGATCTGGGCGATCTCGTCGTCGGTCACGGCGTCGCGGAAGAGCGGTGAGTGGTGAGTGGGGGTGGGTGATTCGGTGTCGGCGGCCGAAGAGGACTTCGCTTCCTCGGCGGCGAGCTTCTTCTCGAGCTCGGGCAGCGTGCCGTACTTCAGCTCGGCGGCCTTCTCCAGGTTGTAGGACTGCTCGGCCCGCTCGATGTCGAGGCGGGTCTGCTCGATCTGCTCGCGGAGCTGGCGGACGGTGTCGAGGCTGCCGCGCTCGTTCTCCCACCGGGCCCGCATCGCGTCGGCCTCGGTACGGAGGTCGGCAAGCTCTTTTTGGAGGGCGCTGAGCCGCAAGCGGCTTTGCTCGTCAGTCTCCTTTTTGAGCGCGGCCTCTTCGATTTCCAATTGCATGACGCGGCGGGTCAGGCCGTCGAGCTCGGCGGGCATCGAGTCCATCTCGGTGCGGATCATGGCGCAGGCCTCGTCGACCAGGTCGATCGCCTTGTCCGGCAGGAAGCGGTCGGCGATGTAGCGGTGGCTCAGCGTCGCGGCGTTGACCAGGGCGCCGTCGGTGATCTTCACGCCGTGGAACACCTCGAACCGCTCACGCAGGCCGCGGAGGATCGAGATCGTGTCCTCGATCGTCGGCTGGTCGACGAGCACGGGCTGGAAGCGGCGCTCCAGCGCGGCGTCTTTTTCGATGTGCTGGCGGTACTCGTTGAGCGTGGTCGCGCCGATGCAGTGCAGCTCGCCGCGGGCGAGCATCGGCTTGAGCAGGTTGCCGGCGTCCATCGCCCCGTCCGCCTTGCCCGCCCCGACGATGGTGTGCAGCTCGTCGATGAACAAGATGATCCCCCCGGAAGCTTGTTTCACTTCGTTGAGGACGGCCTTGAGCCGTTCTTCAAACTCGCCCCGGAACTTGGCCCCGGCGATGAGCGCGCCCATGTCCAAGGCGAAGACCTTCTTGTCTTTGAGCCCCTCGGGCACGTCGCCGCGGACGATGCGTTGGGCCAGGCCCTCGGCGATCGCGGTCTTGCCGACGCCCGGCTCGCCGATGAGTACGGGGTTGTTCTTGGTCTTGCGTGACAGGATGCGGACGGTCCGGCGGATCTCCTCGTCGCGGCCGATGACCGGGTCCATCTTGCCGGCCCGGGCGTCTTCGACCAGGTCCCGGCCGTACTTCGAGAGCGACTCGTAGGTCGCCTCGGGGTTGGCGGACTGGACCCGCTGGTTGCCGCGGACTTCGGTGAGCGCCCCGCGGAAGGCGTCGGGGGTGACGCCGAGGTCGCGCAAGATTTTGGCGGCCGGCGTGTCGGTCTCGAGCAGGGCGAGGACGGCGTGCTCGACGCTGACGTACTCGTCCTTGAGCCCGGCGGCCTGCTTCTCGGCGGCGACGAGCAGTTGTTGCAGCGGTTGCGTGACGGCGATCTGGCCTTGCGGCGTGGTGCCGCCGGAGACGCGGGGCCGGCGTTCGAGTTCGCGGCGCAGCTCGCCGGCGACGAGGTCGGCGGGCCGCTGGAGCTTGTCGAGCAGCCGGGGCACGAGCCCGTCGGGCTGTTCGACCAGGGCGAGGGCGAGGTGCTCGGTATCGACCGCCTGGTGGCCGAGCTCGACGGCGAGGTTCTGCGCCTGCTGCAGCGCCTCTTGGGTTTTCTGGGTGAAGCGTTGGAAGTCCATGGGGTCACCTCGGGGGGTGGGGTTGGTTAAGGGGAAGGCTCCGCGTCGCGGAGTTGTTCGTAAGCCTCACGCTGCTTGTCAGAAAGCGTCTTGGGCACGGCGATCATCACGCGGGCCAGCAGGTCGCCGCGTTGGTCGCCTTTGCCCAAACCCCGGCCGCGGAGGCGGAGCTTCGCGCCCGACGACGTGCCGGGCGGGATGGTGAGCGTGACCGGGCCGTCGAGCGTCTCGACGTCGGCCTTGCCGCCGAGGGCGGCGACGGCGGGGGTGACGGCGACGTCGGTCGTGAGATTCGACCCGTTGACGGTGAACCTCGGGTCGGGGGAGACGTTCAGTTTCAGTCGCAGGTTCTCGCCGCGGAGGCGGATCACGCTGCCGGGTTTGACGCCCGCGGGGACCTTGACGTCGAGGCGAGTCTGTTTGCCGGTCTGGCCGTCGGTCAGCGTGAGCTGCCGGGTGCTGCCGTGGACAGCTTCGTGCAGCGAGACGGTGAGTTCGGCCTCTTGCTCGGCGGGTTGCGCACCGCGGCTGAAGCCGCGGTGCCGGGGGTCGGAGCCGGTGAAGTTGCCGTTTCCGGGGGTGCCGAACATCTGGCGGAAGAAGTCGGAGAAGTCCTGGCCCTCGAACTGGAACCCGCCCCCGCGGGCGTTGCCGCCGCCGAAGTCGAAGCCCTCGAACCCCGGCGGCGGTCGAAACTCCTGTCCGTCCTTGTAGTTGGCCCCGAAGCGGTCGTACTTTGCCCGCTTCTCGTCGTCCTTGAGGACCTCGTAGGCCTCGCTGACCTTCGAGAACTTCTCCGCGGCGTCGGGGGAATCGTTGCGGTCGGGGTGCAGCTGCTGCGCGAGCTTGCGGTAGGCGCGCTTGATCTGCTCGGCCGTGGCGTCGCGGGCCACGCCCAGGGTCTGGTAGTAGTCTTCGAACTTCACGGGCATAACGTCTCTCCGGAGATGAGATAGCAAAGGCCTTGCCGCCGTCGATCGTCTAAACCCCTTTTTTTCAGCGTTCTAGCGGGATTTAGGTCGATCAAAGCTGCCGGATTGGCAGTTTGCTGTCGCGGGGCTGGAGCCGGCCCCGGCGGGTTCGGCCGGCCCGGTCGGCGTGCCACAGCCGGCCGGTCGCGGGCTCGCAGCACGTGAGCCAGCCCTGACCCACGGCCCAGGTGTCGATGCACACGGCGTGGCCCAGGTCGACCACCTCGCCGTCCTTCTGCGAGGTGTGCCCGGCGAACATGACCTTGCCCGAGACGTGGGGCCGGGGGTCGACGAACTTGGCCCAGAGCAGTTGCTCGATCGGTTGGCGGTCGAGCGGCAGGGCGGGGTCGAGGTTGCCGTGGACGTAGAGGTGGCCGGCGTCTTCGTGGTAGAGCCGGGTCGATCCGAGCCAGTCCCAGTGGTGGTCGGGCACGGCCGCGAGCGGGTCGCCGTTGCGGGCCGGGGGGTACGAGTCGAGCGTCGCCGCGCCGCCGCAGAGCCACCAGTCGGAGAAGGCCGCGGGGTCCCGGCGGGCGTCGAGCATCATCTGGTCGTGGTTGCCCCGCAGCGCGATCAGCCGACCCGGGAACCGCTCGGCCCGGTCGCAGAGCCAGTCGAGCACGCCGCGGACGTCCGGCCCCTTGTCGACGTAGTCGCCCAGCGTCACGAGCGTGTCGTCGTCGCGGAACCCCACGAGGGCGGCCAGGGCCCGCAGCGCGGTGGAGCAGCCGTGGATGTCGCCGATCGCCAGGGTCCGCATCGCGGCGGAGTGTAGCGTCGCCGGGTTAGCCGCTGGTTGCGGCGGCGGTAGAAAGTTGCGACACGGCATCTGAGCCCGCAACGGCCCGCCGCAGGTCGACGAGTTTCAGTTCGGGCCGGCGGACGCCGCGCCATTCGTTGACGCCCGGCTCGAACACGGCGTCGATCGTCACGCCGGCCGGCATCTCCTCGGCCCGATCGCCCAGGCCGAAGCCTACGGCCCGCATGGCGTGGCCCGCGTCATCTTTGAGCGTGACGCTGAGGTGCTTGCCGAACGAGCCCATGCGTTCGGCGGTGCGGGCGACGGTCACACCGCGTAGGCGGAGGCGTGGCCGGGGGTTCGACCGGCCGAAGGGGGCGAGGCGGTGTAGGACGTCGAACAGCGGCAGGCCGCACGCGGCGAGCGACACGTCGGCGTCGATCTTCACGGTTGCGCCCAGCCGCTGCGGGGGCAGCACGTCGTTGACCGCGGCGACGAGGTCGTCGCGGTAGGCGTCCACGGCGTCGGCGGGCAGGGTGAGGCCGGCCGCCATCGCGTGACCCCCAAACTTGGTGCAGTGGTGGCCGCAGGCGGTCATCGCGGCGTGGAGGTCAACACCCTCGACGCTGCGGCCCGAACCCTTGGCGACGCCGGTCGCGGGGTCGATCCCCAGCAGCACGACCGGGCGGTAGTGCGTCTCAACGAGGCGGGAGGCGACGATGCCCAGCACACCGGGGTGCCAGCCCTCGTCGGCGAGCACGATCGCCCGGCGGCCGTCGTCGGCGTGGCCGCCCTCTTCGATCCTCGCGCGGGCCTGCTCCAGCGTCCGGCGTTCCACGGCCCGCCGCTCGTCGTTCTGCGCGCATAGGAACCGCGCGAGCTCCGCGGCGCGGACCGGCGAGGCGTCGGTCAGCAGCGACACGGCCTCTCGGGCGTGACCCATCCGGCCGCAGGCGTTGAGCCGGGGCCCGAGCCGGAAGCCCACGGCCGAGGCCCCGATCTTTTCGGTCCGCAGCTCGGCCGCGTCGATCAGCGCGTTGAGCCCGTCGAACGGCGTGTCCTTGACGCGTTGCAGGCCGAACACGGTGATGACGCGGTTCTCGCCGACCAGCGGCACGAGGTCGGCGACGGTCCCGAGCGCGGCGTAGGCGAGCAGGTCCAGCAGCAGGTTGCGGGTGGCCTGGGGCAGGCGGTCCGAGCCGCAGTGGCTCCGGGCGGTCTGCCAGGCGAGCTTGTACGCGACGCCGGCCCCGCAGAGCGGCGAGCCCCGGAATCCGTCGAGACCGGGGTGGACCAGGGCGTGGGCGTTCGGCACATTTTCACGATCGAAGGCGTGGTGGTCGGTGACGATCAGGTCGAGGCCGAGCGCCGCGGCGTGGGCGGCGGCGTCCACGGCGGTGATGCCGCAATCGACGGTGACGACGAGCGGCTTGGGATCGGCCGCGGCGAAGGTGTCGAGCGCGGCCGTGTTCAGCCCGTAGCCCTCGTCGAGCCGGTGCGGGACGTAGGTGGTCACGGCGTCGTGGCCGAGCTGGCGCAAGCTGTGCCAGAGGATGGCCGACGCGGTGATGCCGTCGACGTCGTAGTCGCCATAGACGACGACGGGCTGGCGTTCTTGGACCGCGCGGGCGAGGCGGCGGGCGGCGGCGGCGCAGCCGGGCAGCTCGGCGGGGTCGCGGAGGTGACTTAATTTGGGGCGAAGAAAACGCTCGGCGTCGTCGGCGGTGGCGACGCCGCGGGCCGACAGCAGCCGGCCCAGCAGCGGGTCGAGGCCGGGGATCGACGGGGCTTGGTTGTTGTCGGGAATTCCGGGGGCGGGGGCGGGGGTGCGGTCGAGCCAGCGGGTTCGCGTCCGTGCGATCACCATGGGGGCATGATACCGGGCCGGCGGGTTACGATTCGCCGATGCCCGGTCGCTTCTCCGCCCTTTTCGTTCTGCTTTTGGTCTTCGTGGCGGTGCCGGCCTTCGGCGATCCCTCGCGTGCCACGCTGCGTTACGACGGGCCGCACCCGGGGCCGTTGCTGGCGGAGGTGACGCGGGAGCCGACGATCCGGGTGCGGGTCGGCAAACGGCTGGCGTCGTTGGACGTGCTGGCGGTGGAAGGGGCGTCGGGCGACGTGGCGGTGACCGGCCCGGCGGGCAGCGGGGCGAAGGTGATGCGGTACCGCCTGCCGCTGCGGGTCGCGCGGCGGGGCGACGCCTGGCTGATCCGCGACGGCGCGGGGCGGGCCATGCGCTGGCGACTGCCGGCGTTGTACCTCACGGCCGAAGGCGGCGACCGCCTGCTGCAGATCGACACCGCCCGCTACCCCGGCCGGCTGGTGCTCAGCCCGTCGCGCGGCGAGACCGCACCCGCGGACACGTTCGACGTGGTCAACCACGTCCCCCTGGAGACGTACCTGCCGGGGGTCTTGGAGCGGGAGCTGTTCCCGAAGTGGCCGCTGGAGACGTACAAGGCGCAGGCGGTGGCGGCGCGGTCGTACGCGTTGTGGGAGATGACGATCGCGCGCGGCCGGGCGTTCGACCTGGAGTCGACGACGGCGAGCCAGGTCTACGGCGGCAAGGCGACCAACGCGACCGCCAAGACCGCCGTCGCCGAGACGCGGGGCGTCGTGCTGGCGTACGACGGGCGGGTGGTGCCGGCGTTTTTTGCCTCCAGCACGGGCGGGGCGGGGCAGGACGCGGTGCGGGCGTTCCCGAACCGCGTCGAGGACATCGCGCCGCTGCGCGGCCGGGCCCACGGGGCGTGGGACCAAGCCAGCCCGCGGTACCGCTGGGGCCCGGTGCTGCGCGACACCGCGGCGCTCTCGCGGCGGATCGCGGCGTGGGGCCGGCGGCACGAGCACCCGGTCGAACACCTCGGCACGCTGGCCCGCGTCGAGGTCAGCGGCCGGAACCGCGTCGGCCGGCCGGCGACGTTCATGCTCACCAACACGGCGGGCCGGCGGTACACGCTGGCGTGCGAGTCGTTCCGCAACGCGTGCAACTTCACCCGCGAGGGCGAGCTGCCGCTGCCCGACGGCGGCCGGTTGTTTTCCAGCCACGTCGAGGTGTCGGTCGACGGCGGCCGGGTAATGGTGAGCGGCGGGCGGGGGCACGGCCACGGCGTGGGGATGTCGCAGTGGGGCGCCTACGGCATGGCGCAGGCGGGGCACGGGCACGCGGCGATCCTGCGGTTTTACTACCCGGGGGCGACGCTGACGCGGTTGTACTAGCGTGTCATCACCCGACGTTTAGCGGGTGCGGCGCAGACGCCCTTTCCGGGGGGCCGACCGACCGCGGGACGCTGCGCGTCACCCGCTAAACGTTGCGTTCGTACGGTCTAGGCATCGAGCACGCCGTCGGTGAGACCTTCGGGCACGGGCGTGGGCTTGGTGAAGTCGCTCTCGACGGTGACGTGCTGCCCGCGGTCGGACGAGGCGAGGAAGCCCTGCATGGCTTCGAGGACGTTGAACGCCATGCGGTGGTTGGCGCGGTGGGGCCGGCCGCTGCGCAGGGCGGTGGCCAGGTCGGCGACGCCGAGCGATCGGCCGTTGGGGTGGGAGTGTTTGACCTCGACGTCGCGGGGCGTGTCGTCGCCGACGGCCTGGAGGCGGATCGGGCCGTTGAACCCGTTGGGGTCGGGAACCTGTAGGGTGCCTTCGGTGCCGTAGATCGTGATGGGTGTTTTGCGTTCGTACGGGGCGTGGTGGCCGGCGAAGCTGGTGACGATGGTGGCGAGGCAGCCGTCGGCGAAGCGGATCGTGCCGGCGACGTGGTCTGGGGTTTCGACGACGACGGTCTGCCCGTGCTTGGGCTGACTGGTGATGGTGCGGGGCGTGACCTGGATGCCGGCCTCGGCGGAGACGCGGTCGATCGGCCCGAGCATATTGATCAGGGCGGTGAGGTAGTACGGCCCCATGTCGAACATCGGGCCACCGCCGGGCCGGTAGTAGAACGCCGGGTCGGGGTGCCAGGTCTCGTGGCCGGGGATGATCATGAACGCGGTGGCGGCGACGGGCCGGCCGATCGCGCCGGACTCGATCAGGGCGCGGCAGGCCTGGTGCGACGTGCCGAGGAACGTGTCGGGCGCGTTGCCGACGCGGACGCCCTTCGCCGCGGCGGCCCCGAGGATCGCCCGCCCCTCGTCGGTGTTGACCGCCAGCGGCTTCTCGGCGTAGACGTGCTTGCCCCGGTCGATCGCCGCCAGCGAGACCTCGGCGTGCGCTGCGGGGATCGTGAGGTTGACCACCAGCTCGATCGACTCGTCGGTCAGCAGCTCGTCGACGGAGCAGGCCTTGGGCACGCCGTACTTCTCGGCCTGCGACTTGGCCCGCTCGACGTCGAGGTCCGACACCGCGGCGACGTCGAGCACGGGGAACTGTCGGGCCTTGTCGAGGTACTGGTCGCTGATGTTGCCGCAGCCGATGAGGCCGATCTTGACGGGTTGCATGAATGCGAGCCTCGGGCGGCGGTTTGGCGGGGAGGTACGGGGGTCAGGCCGCGGCGGCGGTCGTTTCGGCGGCGGCTTTCGCCTTCTCGACCAGCGCGTCAAACGCCGCGGGGTCGTGGATGGCGACCTCGCTGAGCATCTTGCGGTTCAGGTCGATGTTGGCGGCCTTGAGCCCGGCCATGAATCGGCTGTAGTTGACCCCGCGCTGCCGGCAGGCGGCGCTGATGCGGGTGATCCACAGGGCGCGGTACTCACGCTTCAGCAGCCGCCGGTGCTCGTACTGGTACACCCCGGCCCGAGTCACGGCCTCCTGGACGCGACGCCACTGCGTCCGCCGGGCGCCGCGGTTGCCCTTGACCTGCTTGAAAACACGGTTCTTGCTCTGGCGGCGGGCCGCCCCTTTGCGGGCACGAGGCATCGTGCGTCTCCTTTCGCGACGGCGGGGAGGGGCGGGTTACGGTCGCCCCTGCTTTAAAAAAGCCCGGCTCGCAGAATGTGGTCATTTTTTGATTTTTGATTGAGGATTTTGGGTTGGGCGGACGCAAGCGTCGGCGAAAACCCGGCCCGTGGACTCAATCAAAAATCCTCAATCCAAAATCAAAAATCGATTCAGTCTTTCCCCGGGGTGATCCGCTTGTGCAGCAGCCCCTCGATCAGCTTGCGGTCGCCGGCCTTGACCACCAGCTTGTTGCGCTTCTGGCGGAGCGTGGCCCCGTCCATGTGGCTGTTGATGTGGTTCTTGCCGGGGCGGGCGAACTTGACCTTGTTGCGGCCGGTGAGCTTGATACGCTTGGCCAGGCCCTTGTGGCCCTTCATGCGGTTGGAGTTGGACATCGCGGGTTTCCGTCGTTTTTAAATTGGGCGGCGGCGAGCCCAACAGTGTAGACGCTGAGCCGTTGCCTGCAAGGCGGCCGGGTTCACGGGCGGCAGAGCATGAGCCAGACGCGTCGGGCCATCGTGGCGGGGTTCGGGCCGGTGGGCCGGCTGGTCTGCGAGGGGCTGGCGGACGCGGGCTTCGAGGTCACGGTGATCGAGACCAACCCGCAGACGGTCGAGACCCAGCGGCGGCTGGGCCGGCGGATCCTGGCGGGCGACGCCTGCGACCCGGCCGTCCTCCACGAAGCGGGCATCGCATCGGCCGATACGCTGGTGCTCACGATGCCGGGCGAGGACGACGCGCTGCGGGCCTGCCGGGCCGCCCACGCGATCCGCCCCGAGGTGTTCATCAGCGCCCGGACCAACTACCTGAGCAAGGGCATGCTCGCCGCCAAGGCCGGGGCCGACCACGTCGTGGTCGAGGAGCTGGTCACCGCCGAGGCGATGCGCGACGCCGTGGTGGGCCACCTCTGCGACGACGGCCGGCCCAACGCCAAGCGACTCGACCGCTGAGGATCGTCACCCCGGGCGATGCATTCTTGGGATTGTGGCGACGCCGCGGTCGGGACACGGCTTGCGTTGCGTTAACATGCTGCGAAGCAGCCCGCGGGGCCGCGGCCGGGATCACATCTTATAGGGGCATCTAAATGCGTCATCACGTCGGGATCGGACCGGGGCTCGCGGCAGCGGCGGTGTTGTGGTTCGGCGGGGTCGTCTGCGCCGAAGCGGAACTGCCCGCGGTCGTCCCCGTCGACGCGATGGCGGCGGTGTACTGGGCCGGGATGGACGCGGGAAACGGGGCCGAGGGCTACGGCGAGTCGAAGCTCGCGGCGATGCTCGCCGACACCGACCTGCCGGGGCGCATCGACCGGGCGGTCACCGCGTCGCTGCGGGAGCAGGCCGAGTGGGACGACGAGGCCGCGACGGCGCTGCAGGTCTGGCAAGACCTCTCGCCGGTGGTGTGGCGGCGGCCGTGGGCGTTCTGGTTCTCGGGCCTCGAGAAGGCGGACGGCGACACCTGGGACGACATGACGCCGAAGATCGGCTTCGTCATCGAGCCGGGCGACGACGCGGCGGCCGTCGGCAAGTGGATGCTGCTGCTGCACCAGCAGATCACCAACGAGGCCGACGTCGCGGGCCCGTTCGACCTGTCGCTGATCGACGACGGGCGGCGGCTGGGCCTGCTGCTGAACACCGACCTGGCCGCCCCCGACGCCGAAGCCCGGCTGATCACCGAAGCGGACTTCGTCGCCGCGACCGACGGCCTGTCGGTCGAGCCCGCGGCGTGGGTCTACAGCGACCTCGCCGCGATCCGCGGCTTCTTCAGCGACATCCTCGAAGCCGAGCAGGAGCGGATGGCCAGCCGCGGCCAGGCGATGCCGACCGCCATGCTGGGCCTCTTCGGCGTGGGCCCGGTGGCCGGGCCGCTGGGCCTCGACGGGCTCGACGCCTTCGCCTGGTCCGCCGGGTTCAACGACGGCGACTGGGAGCAGTCGCTCTTCATCGCCGCCCCCGCGCCGCGGGCCGGCGTGCTGACGCTCATGGATCAACTGGCCGTCGACGAGAGCCAGCTCGCCGGCGTGCCGCGCACCGTCACCTGGCTCCGCGCCAGCCGGCTCGACCTCGCCGAGGCCTGGGACGTCACGACCCAAGCGCTCTTCGAGATCGAGCCCGACGCCCGCGAAGGCTTCGACGAAGCGATGGGCGAATTCCGGGGGGAGATGGGCTTCGACCTCTACGACGACCTGGTCGCCACGTTCGGCGACGCCTGGACCGCCTACACCGACCCGTCCACCGGCGGGATGTTCGGCAGCGGCGTCACCCTCGTCGCCTCGACCCGCGACGCCGACACGCTCGAGCAGACCCTCGGCACCATCACGCAGCGCATCAACGAAACCTTCGAAGACAACGGCGCGGGCTTCCGCTTCCGGGCCGTGGAGCGTGACGGCTACACCGAGCACAGCCTGTTCATGCCGTTCGTCGCCCCGTCGTGGGCCGTGGTCGACGACCGCCTGATCTTCAGCCTCACCGCCCAGGGCGTCGGCGCGGCCGTGCTCCACGCCCGCGCCCCGGAGAACTCGTTCTTGAACCAGATGCCCGAGGGTGCCACCGCCGCCAGCACCAAGCTCGTCGGGGCGGTCGATCCAGACCCGACCAGCATGGGCTACGTCGATTACGCCAAGACCGCGGCGAACCTGTACCAGGGCTACGCCATGGGCATCAACCTCCTGGCGATGCAGGCCGGCGGCGAGATGCCGTTCAACCCGACCGACCTGCTGCCGCCTCTGGAAACCATCACGCCGCACCTCGCGCCGGGCGCGTCTTACGACGTCGTCGACGACGCGGGATACCACCGCCGGACGATCAGCCCGTTCCCGGGGGCGTCGGTGCTGAGCCCCGACGTGGTGTTCAGCTCGCCGACGCTGACCGTGCTGCCGAACCTGATGTTTCTCTCTCGGGCCGTGCCCCCCCTCGGCCAGGCCCGGGAGCAGGCCCGGCACACCGTGTCGATGTCCAACCTGCGGCAGCTCGGTGTCGCCGCGATGGCGTGGTCGATCGACCACGACGCCCGGCTGCCGCCGTCGCTCGCCGCGGTATTCCCACACTACGTCGAGAATCCCGAAGTGTTCTTCGCCCCGAGCGATCCTCAGGCCATCGACGATTCCGCCGGCCTCACCGCCGACGAGTTGGCCAAGCTCGGCAGCTACCTCTACGTCCCCACGACGCTGACCGTCAACGAGATCGAATGGCCGTCCGAACACGTGCTGGCCCTCGAACGCCCACGGGTCTGGGGCCCGGGCGAACGCCACGCCGTCTTGTTTGCCGACGGCCACACCGAGACGCGTTACGACGCCGCCGAGACCCAGCGCCTGATCCAGCGGCAGACCGGCCGGACGCTCGCCGAGTTGCTTAACGCCCCGCCCGCCGCCGCGACCCCCTAGGACCCGCTCCGTGACCGCCAAACCCCCTCCGGGCCTTGTCGTCCGCCTCGCCGGTTGGTGCGTGGGTGCGTGGCTGCTCACCACGCCCTGCCCCGCCGCGGCCGACAGCCGCTTTGCGCCCGGCGACACCGTCCGGCTCGACGCCGTGACCGCCGACAACCTCGCCCTGGGCCGCGACACCCTCGACGGCCGGCTCTCGGCGGTCGTGTTCTGGGCCTCGTGGAGCGAGCCCTGCCTCGCGGCCCTGCCCACGCTGCGGAACCTGGAAGAACAACACCAAGGCGACGGCTTCGCGCTGGTCATGGTCGCCCTGGACCGCGACCCGGCCGGGGCCAAGCGGGCCATCCACGAGCAGGACGCCCCGGGCCTCCACATCCTCAACGCCGAGCAGCCCGACACCCTGCACGACCGCTTTTTCGAAGGGCGCTACGGCATCCCCCACGCGCTGCTGCTCGCGCCCGACGGCACGCTGCTCTGGCAGGGCCACCCCGGCCGCCTCGCCCCGGAACTGGCCGCGGCGATGGAGTCGCACCCCCCCACGACCACCGGCCCGCCCGAACTCCGCGGTGTCACGGCGGCGGACCGCGCCGCGATGGCCGGGGCCGAGGCGACCGCCAAGGCCGCCGCCGTCGCCGCCGCCGCCGACCCCCCCGACCTCCGCGGCCTGCTCCAACTCGCCCAGCGGCTGCCCGGCGAGTCGCTGGACCAGCCGAAGGTCAAGGCCTTCGGCCGATCGGTCCGCAGCTCGCTCGACCGCCTCCGGCCCGACTACGCCGCGGTCTTCGGCCAGTACCGCGACCTCGACCCCGACGGCGCCGCCGCGCTGGACCGCTGGCTCGACGCGGCGCAGCGCAGCGTCTCGGGCGTCGGCGAGGACGGCGGCGAAGCCGTCGACCCCGACCGCCTCGCCGCCCGCTTCGCCCAGGCCGAGCAGGCCCGCGCCGCGGGCGACGACCCGGCCGCTTACGAGCTGTACCGCTGGATCGTCGACCGCGCCCCCGGCACCGACGAGGCGCTGCTGGCCGAGGACGCCGTGGTCGTCTACGAGGCCGACGAGGCTTTCATGAAACAAATCGCTTCGCAGGGCCAGGAGAAAGAGGCCTACGACCTGCTGATGCTGGGGCGCAACTTCCAGGCCGCCGAGATGACCGTCCAGGCCCGCGCGGCGTTCCGCCGGGTGATTGACGAGTTCCCCGGCACCCGCGCGGCCGAGGAGGCCGCCGCGGCGTTGGGCGAGTAAGTTCGGCCGTGGCACAAGAGTTCACGCCGGCTCGGCGTCTTGCTCTTCGGGCTCCAACGGAGGCTCGACGGGCGGTTCGGTCTTCGTGGCGGGCTTCTTCGGCTTGGCGTTGGGCCCGTAGATCCGCAGCGTCCGCTGGAAGAACAGGTTGTTGGGGATCTTCAGCCGATCCCCGTCGTCGGTACGCAGCACGGTGTGCAGCAGCGTGACGTGGGTCACGACGCCTTCGAGCTGTTCGTCCGGCGGCAGCGCGATCCGCTGGCCGATGCGGAACGGCCGGG
This sequence comes from Planctomycetota bacterium, assembly GCA_039025315.1. Taxonomy (GTDB): domain Bacteria; phylum Planctomycetota; class Phycisphaerae; order Phycisphaerales; family Phycisphaeraceae; genus Algisphaera. Next base: position 18,139 of record JBCCOP010000012.1, read on the forward strand.
TCCCGATCAGGATCAGGCTGCACAGCACGTTCGACAGCACCGACCACACCGCGACGAACCCGATCGCCACCAGCGTGACCGCCGCGGTCAGCGCCGCCCAGAGCTGATTCAACACCCCCCAGACCTGCAGCATCGCCGCCACGGTCAGCAGCACGAACAGCCACCGCGCCACGACCCGCAGCGCCCCCACCAGCGAGTCGTCGAGGTGGCTCTGCTCCCGCAGCCGCGCGAGCAGCCGGCGGACCAGCGTGTACAGCAGCAACGCGAAGACCAGCACCACGGCCGTGGCGAAGACCTGCGGCGAGAGCACCTGGATCAGCGCCTCAATAATGCGGGCGATCGGCTCGGGCAGCCGGTCGGCGCTGCGCTCGATCAGGTCGGCGGGGTTGGGCACGTGAAGCGGCTCGCCCTCGGCACGCGGGGCCGGGGCTTCGGTCTCGGCGGTCGTGGCGGTCTCGGGCATGCAGCGGGGGCCCTCGAAAATGGGCCCAAGCACCTTATCGCATCGGGTCGGGGACTGCGGGTTTGTAAAGCAGGCACCCACGCAAAACGGCCCCGCCGATCTCGACGGGACCGCTTCCGAAGTGTGCGGGTGATGGTGGGCGTGTCGCGCCCCGGTCAGCAGCGGCGACGGGCCCGGCGCGCCAGCAGCAGCGGCAGCCCCAGCAAAGTGGCCGCCACGGGCTCGGGCACCAGGAAGATATCCAGCCTGAGACGTTCGCTCGGGTCGGCGGTGCCGGTAACCACGTTGGCCACCAGATCGGCGGACAGCGTCCAGCTGATCAGCGACAGGTCCTGCCCCCCGTCGATCAAGCCGTAGTCGACGTCCGAGCCGGGGCCGACCGCGGCGACATCGAGTTCATTGTCGGCAAATGAAACGCTGCCGCCACCGATGATTGAGAAATCGACGTTGTCCAGGTCGATCGTGTAGGTGTTGTCTTCTTTGGGCAGGACCCGTGGCCGGATCACGATCTTGTCGTAGCCGTCGCTCGTGTCCAGCGTCAGCGTGTCGCCCGGCCCGCTGCCGCCCGAATCCACGTCGAAGGTCAGCACTTCGGTATTCGCGTCGTAGCTCAGCGTCAGGCTGAACGGCACCCCGCTGAGGTCGTCGGTCGTGCCCAGGTCCGCAAACTGGGTGCTCGGCTGCCCGGTGGGGTTGCCGCTATCGCCCAGGAACATGTCCCAGTTGCCCTGGTTGTGCACCCGGAACCGCGCGTTGGCGACCTCGTCCCCGAGCCCGGGCAAGGGGTCGGACGTCGGCGTGCTGACCATCGGTGCGGCCTCGGCCGGCGACGTCACCCCGCCGACAACACCGGCCACCGCCCACACGCAGACCGCAGCAATCGCCTCACGGCTTCCCAGAAACTTCATTGGATGATCCTTTTCCCCGTAGCACACGCCCGGATGGCCTTCACAACGTTGGCCTAACTCCCGTGACTTGAGACATGTATACCTTGTTACCGGCCCGGAGCAACCTGGGATGATCCTGTAGGGCGAAACCACCCGTCCGCCTCCGCCCGGTGAGTCGATCTCGCTTTTTCACCCGCCGGCGCTAACGTCACGCGTCGTCGGCACCTCGGACCGCGATCATGATCCGTGAAACCATCCACTACTCGGGCCGCGTCCAGGGCGTCGGCTTCCGCTACCGCACCGCGAGCCTCGCGAAGCTCTACGCCGTGGCGGGCACGGTGCGGAACCTGCCCGACGGGCGGGTCAAGCTCGTGGCCGAGGGCGACGCCGAGGACGTCGAGGCGTTCGTCGATGCGGTGCAAGACTCGCTCGACGGCCACATCACCGCGATCGACTCGGCCCGCTCGGTCGGCACCGGCGAGATGGGCGAACCCGGCGACGACGGCGCGTTCCGCGTCGTGATGTAGGTCGAACGGTGAGTGGTGAGTGGGGGTGAGTGAGTGGGGCAAGTTAAAAGCGTTCAGTCCTCAGCGTTGTGCCAGCGGGACCGCAGCTCTTCGACGTGCATGTTGGCCCGGCCCTTCTTGCGGTGACGCGGGCTGGCCTCGAACGACAGCGACGACGGCTGTTGCTCTTTGCCGTAGATCGACTCGATGAAGTGGCGTAGCGCCGCGTAGTCGGGCCGCAGCGGAGCGTCGAGCGCTAGGCCCAGGTGTTGGCGCAGGGCGGTGGCGAACGGGGCCGAGCCGTCCTCGAAGAAGCGTTCGGTGGTCGCGCCGTAGGCGGCGTAGGGGTGGTACCGCGGGGCGTCGTCGGCGTGCCGGGCGGCCGCCCACGAGGCGTAGAGCCAGAACTCGCTGAACGTGCCGAAGTCGTTGGCCGACCGCATCATCAGCTTCGGCCAGGGCGTGTCGGGGGCGTCGTAGTACACGCCCAGCCGCTGCCGCAGCGACGCGAGGTGGGATTGCTTGAACCACATGTGGTGCGGCACGAAGGTCGCCACGTCGTCCGTGAGGGCCGGGACGCCGAGGACGGTCTCGATCCAGCGTCGCCAGCGGTCGACGATGTCGGAGTTGCCCCGGCCGCGGTCCTGCAGCAGGGCGTAGACCGGATGCCCGTCGGCCGGGTCGAGCACCGGCCAGGTCGCCACCGGCAGCAGGTCGCTGTCCCAGATCAGGAACCAGTCGGTCAGGCCGGCGATGCCGTCGTCGGCCCCGAGCTTGAGCAGCTGCTGGTAGAACCAGCCCGGCGGGTAGAGCGAGGCCTCGAGGTCCAGCTCGGCGGCGAGGCCGTCCTTCGTCAATCCGAATCGTTCGACGAAAAAATCTTCCTCGGGATACACGGCTAGGCCCGGGACGTCCCAACCCTCGTCTTCGACGGCCGCCGTCAACGCCGCGGCCACCTCCCGGGGGGCGATCACAAGGAACTTCCGGGGGGCGTAGTGGCGGGCAACACCCTCATACACCGCGCGGGTGCTCCAGGCGAGGTTGAACAGGGGGATGACGACATCGTGTTGCATAGGGCTCATCATAAAAAAACCGGACGGGTCACTTGAGTGACCCGTCCGGTGAGGTTCGAGGACGAGATCATTTTTCAGAGCGTGTCGCCGACGGTCGACGGGTCTTCGAGCCCGACGTCTTCGCAAAGCGGCTCGACGCCGCGGCCGCCGCGGTCGTAGCTTTCGCAGACCTCGCGGTAGCCGGCCAGGGTGGCGATCAACTCGTCGCGGGTCAGGTCGTTGAGGTAGCCGCACTTCCCGACGCCGCCACGCGGGAGCGGCGCGGCCAAGTGACCGCCGCGCTTCTCGGTCATCTTTTCCTGGGCGGCCCAGAGCAGTTCGTCCTGCTCGAGCACGTCGTGCCAGAGGCTGAGGTCGAAGAGGGCGATCACGTCGGTGATCCGCTTACGCTCGGCGTCGGTGATCCAGCCGCGCTGCTCGGCGAGGTAGGCGCCGAAGCCCATGCCGATGGACACGGCGTGGCCGTGCAGCAGGCCGGCGGGGATCTCGAAGCCGGGCGACCACGTGTGGCCGAAGGCGTGCGGCCGGCACTGGTGGGTCTCGTAGAGGTTGCCGTATTCGGCCTCGACGTAGCTCTTGATGGCCCGGCCGAGGATCCGCTGGCTCAGCGTGTGGATCGGGTCGTGCGGGTCGGAGCAGGTCGCGCCGAAGTGCGTATCGACCAGGGCCGGGCCGGCTTCTTCGAGATCTTCAAAGAGCTCGACGTCTTTGACGCTGGCCATCTTGATGATCTCCGCGACGCCGTGGCGGACCCAGCCGGTCTTGAGCGTGCGGAAGAAGGTGCGGTCGGTGATCGAGAGGATCGGGGTCTGGTACGCCCCGAAGAGGTTCTTGTAGCCGAAGCCGTCACAGCAGGTCCGCGGCGACGGGCCGGCGTCGATGCCGGCGACGATCGACGTGCTGAGCATGACGTAAGGCGTGCCGCGGTGGTACAGGGCGCAGGCGAGCCCGCCGGTGTCGGTCAGCACGCCGCCGCCGACGATCAGCACCGGCTCGTTGCGCGAGACGCCGAGCCGCTTGAAGTCGCCGAGCATCTTCTCGACGGTGCGGATGCCCTTGTCGACCTCCATCGCGCGGTAAACCAGTTTCTCGAGGCGGATGTTGTGGGCGGCGAAGTAGTCTTCGATCCGCTCGCCGAAGTGGGTCTCAACGTTCTCGTCGACCAGGGCGACGCAGCGGCCGTGCGGCAGGTAAAGATCACGCAGCACGTTGCGGCGGGGGTTGAGCACGTCCTCGACGACGCGGATGCTGGTGAAAGTCTTGAGGCTCATCACCGCCTCGACCTGCTGGTAGTCGTAGCGGGCGACGGTGTGGCCCTGCCCCTCGCGGAAGGGCGAGGTCGGGTAGATCGCGTGCGGCTTCTCGGCGATGAGCTGTTCTTCGAGAGCGGCGTAGGCTTGACCCTGGGCGCCGGCCTTGAGCCGATCGAGCAGCCGGGCGGTCCGCAGGTCGGACCCGTTGACCCGCTCGGCAAACTCCGGCCAGCCGCGGTCGCCGGCGGGGTCGAACGCCCCGACCAAGATCGACGCCTGTTGTGCGAAGCTGCCCACGGTCATGCCCAGGGCCGACCGCAGCTGACGGAACGCGGCGAGACCCCGCAAAGCCCCCTGCTCGTCGAACTGGTGCGACAACTCGGGGTCGTACACGTCCTGCACGACCAGCGACCGGATCAGCTCCAGCGTGACGTCGCTGTCGCAGAACCGACCAAAAATCTCTTCGAGGGTTTCGGCAGACAGGTCGCTGCCGGCGGGTGGGTAAGCGTCGATGAGCAACGCAACGATATCGGCGGGCGCAATAACAGACACGGCAAACCTTTCGGCAAGTGGTAAAACGAAACGGCCACCAGTCATTGGCAACGGATGTCAGCAGGTTCCCCACTCGGAACATAGGGAGTCGCCGCAAGCCTAGCAAGCGCAAAGGTTCAAAATTCACGCGGCTTTGATAAACGCCTGCGTTTGGCCGGCAAAAACGCCGAAATCACAGCTCGATCCGCGGGTCGATCCAGGCGTAGGCGACGTCGACCACGAGGTTGAACAGGATCAGCATCGTCGCGTAGACCAGCACGATCCCGAGGATCAGCGACTGGTCTTTGTTGAGCACCGAGTTGACGAAGTATTCGCCGAGGCCCGGGAGGTTGAAGACTTTTTCGACGACGAACGAGCCGGTCATCACCGACGCGGCGGCCGGCCCGAGGAACGACAGCACCGGCAGGTAGGCGACCTTCAAGGCGTGCTTGAACAACGCCGCCGAGTGCGACAGCCCCTTGGCCCGCGCGGTGCGCAGGTAGTCGGCCGACATCACGTCCGCCAGCCCCAACCGGATCAGCCGGGCGATGTACGCCGCCGGCGCGAGGCCCAGCGTCACCGCCGGCAGCACCACCGCCGCCGGCGACGTCCACCCGCCGATCGGGAACCAGTTCAACACCCCGGCGAACAGCACCAGCAGCACCGTGCCGGTCACGAAATTCGGCAGGCTGATGCCCAGCAGCGCCACGCCCAGGCTCGCCGAGTCCAGCGGGCTGCCCGGCCGCAAGGCCCCGACCACCCCCGCCACCGTCCCCAACACCAACGCCACCACCAACGCCGCGAGGCCCAGCGACACGCTGACCCGCAGCCCCTCGCCGATGATCTGCCGCACCTCCCGCCCCGGGTACTCCAGACTCGGGCCCAGGTCCCCGCGTACCAGCCCGCTCACGTAGCCGGTCAGAAAACTTCCGGGGGAATCGAGGTTGTAGCGCTGCTGCATCGCGCGTTCGACGGCCGGGGGCATGCGTCGCCCGTCGGGCCGGTCCAGCGGGCTGCCGGGCAGCACCCACACCAGCGTGAACGTGACCAGGAAGACGACCGCGAGCACCAGCGGCAGCTGGACCAGGCGGGCGACGATCAGGCGGAGCATGTACGGATGCTAACGCCTAGCGAGTCACCTCGATCGCGTCGAGCCGGCGGATGTTCCACGGGTTCGGGTGCAGGTGCTTCACCTTCGCCGGGTCGAACAGCTCGAGGTTCGTGTAGTGGTACAGCGGCAGGATCGGCTGCTCGGCCACCATCAACGCTTCGGCCTCGGCGAGCACCGCCATCCGCTCGGCCGGTTCCAAAATCGTCTCGGCCCGCGCCAGCAGCGCGTCGTACTCGGCGTTGACGTACTTCCCGTCGTTGTTGGCGTTGTTGGACCGCAGCTTGTCGTGGAACGTCGTCGGGTCGCGGTAGTCGCCGAACCACCCGGCCCGGGCGACCTGGAACCCGCCGTTGCGCAGCCGCTCGCTGAAGGCGGTGCGTTCCACCGTCTCGATCTGGACCGTGACGCCGAGGTGCTGCCGCCACGCGTTGGTGATGAACTGGGCCGGCTGCTCGTGGCCGCCGCCCTCGTTGATCAACAGGGTCAGGCCCGACAGCCCTTCGCCGTTCGGATAACCCGCTTCGGCGAGCATCGCCTTGGCCGCGTCGGGGTCGAACGTGACGCCGGCGTCGGTCGGTGGGGTATAGCCCGCCACGGCCGGGGGCGGCACGAACGTCGTCGCCACCGGCTGATTCAACTGCGTGACGTTTTTGACCAGCGTGTCGCGGTCGACCGCCAGCGACAACGCCTTGCGCACCCGCGGGTCGGCGAAGGGATTGGGCTGGCCGTCGATCTCGGGTCGGCAGTTGAAGGTGTAAAAATACGTCCCGGCGGCGGGGCCGTAGTGCACGTCCGAGCGGTCCGACGCGACGAGCTTCGCCGCGTCGCGCAGGGCCGTCGGGAAGTGGGGGTACCAGTCGGCCTCGCCGCGGTTGTAACGCAGCAGAGCCGCGGCCGGGTCGACCACGACCTGCATCACGACCCGGGCGTTGCCCATGCTGTCCTTATTCCACCAGTGCGGGTTCTGGTCGAGCACAAGTTGTTGACGGAAGTCCCACCGGCCGAGTCGGTACGGCCCGTTGCTCACGAGGTGCTCGGCCGATCGGAAGTAGGCCGGGTCCATAACCATCGCGCCGCTGGCCGGGTCGGGCTCGAGGAACGCCGCGGCCGTCGCCTCGTGGACCGGCGAGAACGGGGCGAAGGCAACCAGCTCGTTGAAGAACGCCGTGGGCCGGGCGAGCGTGACCCGCAGCGTCTTGTCATCAACGACCTCGACGCCGACGGTCTCGGCGAAGCGTCGTTTCGTCTGCTCCCACAGCTCGTCGGCGGACGTCGCGTTGTCGGGATCGAACGCCTCGAGCTGCTCGCCGCGCCAGTTGAAGAAGTCCTCGGCCCCGTCGATGCAGAAGAACAACCCCGAGTAGTCCGCGGCGAGGTCGAACAGCATCGCCCGCATCCAGCCGTAGGCGTAGTCGGAGGCGAGCAGCGGGTCGCCGTTGGACCACTTCGCGTCGTCGCGGATCGTGAAGGTGTAGACCAGGCCGTCGTCGCTGACGCTCGGCATCGCCGCGGCGGCCGAGGGCTCGAGCTCGAGCGTCGCCGGGTCCACCCGCAGCAGCGGCTCGAACAGCCCCTCGATGACGCGGAAGTCGACGAGCCAGCTCGTGCCCTGCGGGTCGAGGGTCTTGATCGCGCTCTCGCTGATGAAACGCACCTCGCCGCCCGCGGCCGGGGCCTCGTCTTCGCCCTGGAAGCCGCAGCCGACCGGACCCATCAGCAACACGCTCAGCAGACACGCCACGGCGAAAAACGGGTGGTGGTTTCTCATGGCGGGCAGTTTAGCCGTGCCGGGTGGGTCAACGGGCGGTGGCTTCGGGCTACGCTGCGTCGGTGTTCACCCGCCACCCGCTGCCCGACGGCACGACGGTGCTGCGGTCGTCGCTGCTCGACGAACGCGGCATACCGCACGCCTTCACCACGGCCGACCGCGACGTGCGCGGGCCGGGCGACCTGGTCGGCGTGATCGAACGCAACCCCGAAATACGCACGGCCCGGCAGGTCCACGGCCGGGCGTTGAGCGGTCCGAATCATTGGTGCGACGAGGCGGACGCGCTGGTGAGCGACGACTCGGCCGTGGCGGTGGCGGTACGCACGGCCGACTGCGTGCCGGTCCTCCTCGCGTCGAGCGACGGGTCGGTCGTGGCGGCGGTCCATGCCGGCTGGCGCGGGCTGGACCCGGCGGTCGGCGTTATCGCGGCGGCGGTGGCGACGTTACCGAGCCCGGCGTCGTGCGTCGCCGCGGTGGGCCCCTGCATCTCGGTGACGCAATACGAGGTCGGCGAGGAGGTCGCGGCGCCGTTCCGTTCGACATACCCCACGGCGGTGCGGGACGACCTCGGGCCGAAGCCGCACCTGGACCTACGAACCGTGGCAGCCCAGCAGCTCGCCGCGGCGGGGCTGCCGGCCGTGTCGATCGACATCTACCCCGGCTGCACCTTCGCCGAGCCCGGCCTGCACAGCTACCGGCGGCACGGCCCGGGCGTGCCGCACCTCGCGGCCGTCGTCGCGCCGGCGTAGACCGCCCGACGGGTTGGCCTTACGCTACGGCCCGTGACGCCGATCCGGATCCGCCAGCTCCGCAAGACCTTCGGCCCGACCGTCGCCGTCGACGACATCGACCTGGACATCGAGTCGGGGCAGCTGTTCTTCCTGCTCGGGCCGTCGGGCTGCGGCAAGACGACGCTGCTGCGGATGATCGCCGGCTTCACCGACCCGACGTCGGGCAGCCTCAAGTTCGGCGACGAGGACGTGACCCATCTCCCGCCGAACAAGCGGCAGACCGGCATGGTGTTCCAGGGCTACGCGCTGTGGCCGCACATGACCGTGCGGCAGAACGTGGCGTTCGGCCTGGAGGTCCGCAAGATCGGCAAGGCCGAGACCGACCAACGCGTCGACGAAGCGCTCGCGTCGGTGCAGCTGAGCGTCCAGGCCGAGCGGAAGATCAACCAGCTCTCCGGCGGCCAGCAGCAGCGGGTCGCGCTGGCGCGGGCGCTGGTGATCAAGCCGCGGGTGCTGCTGCTCGACGAGCCGCTGTCGAACCTCGACGCCAAGCTGCGGCTGGAGATGCGCCAGAGCATCCGCGACATCTGCAAGGCGTCCGGCATCACCGGCGTGTACGTGACCCACGACCAGAAGGAGGCACTGAGCATGGCCGACGGCGTCGCGGTGCTCAGCGCGGGCAACGTCATGCAGGTCGGCCCGCCGCGGACGCTGTACGAACGGCCCGCCAACCGCTTCGTCGCCGACTTCCTGGGCGAGACCAACTTCATCGACGCCGAGGTCGCCGGCCGCGAGCCCGACGGCCACGGCGGGCAGCACGTCATGCTCGACACGCCGATGGGCACGCTCCGCTCGGCGGTCTACCCCGACGCCCTGCCCGAGGCGGGGAACGTCACCTGCTCGGTCCGCCCCGAGGCGATCGCGCTGCACCCCGCCGGGGCTCTCAACGGAGAAGCCAACACCTTCGCCGCCACGCGGGCCTACACCGTCTACCTCGGCGAGATGGCGCAGCACCGCCTCGTCGTCGGCGACACGACCCGCGTCAAGGCGTTCGAGCTCAACCCCCGCTTCGTTGACGACGCCGACACCACGCTCACCGCCCGCGTCGACCCGGCCGACGTGGTGATCCTCGCGGACTGAATTGCCGTCGGACTCAACCCGCCTGCGGGTCGCTGGCTTCCGGGGGGGGCTGCCCTTCGGCGAGCTCGAAGATCTTGTCCAGCCGGGCCAGCCGCAGCAGGAACGCGACGTTCTCCTGGCAGTTGAGCAGCAGGATGCGGCCGCCCCGTTTCTTGACTTCCTGGTACAGCATCAGCAGCAGGGCGAGGCAGGCGGACGGCAGGAACTCGACGGCCCCGAGGTCGAACGCCAGCGTCTCGACCTCGCCCGCCTGGACCGCGGGTTTGAGCTGCCCGACCAGCTCGCGGAGTTGGTCGGTCTCGACCTCACGGGTCTCGAGCCGCACGGTGACCCGCGGGCCGTCCTGAGTGATCTCGGCGAGGGGTGAGTCCATGACGGGGTAAGCCATACGCAGGGGATCGGCCAACGCCGGGCCGGTCTTCGCCGACCCATCCGGAAGTTAACCCAACCGCCGGGCGTTGACCAGCGGCCGGGGTCGGGCTGGCGCGGCTGGCGCGGCGGCGCGGGTCGGGCGGACCCGCCGCGGGGCCCGGACGCCCCATCTTGCCCAAGCGGCTCGCCGGACCCACCGATAAGTCACCGGGCGGGAACCCCGTCCGCGCCGACCGCCGTCCCCCGCCGGAGCGTTTGCCATGGCCGACCACGCGTCTGAACTGGAGCAGTCCGGGCCCAACGTGACGGTCCGCGTCGCCGGCCCCGAGGCGTCGCACAACGAGCTGTCCGAGGTCGTGGCCGAGTGCTGCGACCGGATGCGCTACGAGAACGCCAGCAACTTCGTGTTCGACCTCGAAGAGGTCGAGTTCCTCGCCTCGGCGTGCATCGGGGCGCTGGTCGAGCTGCTGCGCGAGGTCGAGCCGATGCGCGGCAAGATCGCGCTGGCCAGCTGCGCCGAGAACGTGGCGTTCCTGTTCAAGGTGACCAAGCTCGACGACGTGTTCGGGCTCTTCGACGACGTCGAGGAGGCGATCGAGTCGTTCAAGAAGCAGGACGCGCGGTTCTGACTCACGGCGTGGCGGCCACGCCGGGCTCCCCGCCGACGCGGTGGATCATCATCGCGTCGCTGCCGGCGTCGGTCTCGGACACGAACAGTTGATCGGTGTCGTTGGCCGGGTACTTGCCGTACTTCGTGCCCTCCAGAACGGCGGTGGTCTCGAACGAGGTCGAGTTGTCGTTGCGGACCACGCCGCCCCGCCAGTCGCCGCTATTGCGTTCGGTCCAGACGCTGCTGAGGCGGTCGGGCGCGACGCCGGTGTTGCGGTCGCTGAGCACAACGGCGTTGGTGTTGAGCGTTTCCCGCCACTCGAAAATGCGTCCGGCGTCGGCTTGGGGGTCGGCGATGGGCAGCATCGCGTAGCTGTGGTTGCGGAACGTGACCGGCCCCTCGGGCGGGGCGGGGAACGCCTCGGGGTCGGCGGGGTTGACGATGTAGTCGGGCGTGAAGAAGTTGCCCTCGAGCATGAGCTGCAGCCGGCCGGCGGGCGCGGCGGCGACCAACTCGTCCTGGGGGCCGAGCCCGGGGAAGCGTCCGTCGGCGCCGCCCCGCTTGTTCGCCTGGGCAAACGTGACCATCCCCTGGTGGATGCCGCGGAGCTGGGTGTTGTTGGCCATCTGCCGGGCGGTGCGGCGGGACGCGCCGAGGGCCGGCAGCAGCATGCCGATCAGCAGCAGGACGACGAGCAGCTCGATGAACGTGAAGCCGGGGCGGGCGGGGGTCATGGCGGGTCTCCGGAAGGCGTGGAGGTTTGACGAGAGGCAACGCCGCTTAAGCGGCGTTGCCCGGGGAAACGGCTTACCTGCCCTCGAGCAGGCGCTGACCCAGGAAGTCCGACAGCTCGTCGATCGCGGCGATCTTGTCGATCACCGCCCGGACGTCGTACTCCAGGCGGACAAACTCGACGCGGTCGTCGTGGAGCACGGCGTAGCTGGCCCGCGGGTCGCGGTCGCGGGGCTGGCCCACGCTGCCGGGGTTAACAATGCACTTCTCGTCGTCGCGGAAGGTGTAGGCCCCGCCCAGGTCGCCTGGCGGATAAAAATCCGGCTCATCGGTGAACACGCCCGTGACGTGGGTGTGGCCGCAGAACGCGCGGGTCTCGATCCGCTCGAAGATCGCGTGCATCTTGTTGGGCGCCGCCACGACGTCGTCGGGGAAGATGTACTCGTTGATCGGCCGACGGGGCGAGGCGTGAACCCACAACGCCCCGTCGTACCACCGCCGGATCAGCAGGTTGCCGAGGAACTCGAAGCGGGCCCGCCGTTTCTCGGCGTTGGCTTCGTCCTCGAACTGACGACGCGTCCAGAACGACGCCTGCTCGGCCGAGGTGTTGAAGCTCGTCGGCTCGTAGAGCACGGCGAAGTCGTGGTTGCCCATCATCGCGAACGCGCAGCGGTCCATCACCACGTCCAGACACGCCGTCGGGTCCGGGCCGTAGCCGATGATGTCGCCGAGGCAGACGATCCGGTCGAGGCCGCGGGCGTCGATGTCGGCCATCACCGCATTCAGGGCGTCGACGTTGCCGTGGATGTCGGAGATGATCGCGGTGGGCATGGGGGATTTTTGATTTTGGATTGATGCCCAAGGCCGGGAAGTCGAGCAGTCGAAACGATCTTTACGATACAGCATTGCGTCGTTGCTGATACCACGAGCCGTCGTCGATGCGACACGACCCGCAGAAGCCCGCCCACCCCGTCGATCAAAAATCAATAATCAAAAATCAAAAATCCTCATCGTCCGCCCCTCGGCCCTCGGCGACGTGGCCCGGACCGTGCCGTGCCTGGTTTCGCTACGCAAGGCCTTCCCGGGGGCGCGGATCGACTGGCTGGTCAACGCGGGGTTCGTGGATGTGGTGCGGGCGCACCCGGCCCTCGACGGGGTCGTCGCGTTCGACCGCGGGCGGGGCCGGTCGGTGCTGGGGCTGGTCCGAGAACTGCGACGCCGGCGCTACGACGCAGTGTTCGACTTCCAGGGGCTGGCCCGCTCGGGGCTGCTCACGTGGGGCAGCGGCGCGACCCGCCGGGTCGGCGACGCGAACGCCCGGGAGTTCGCCCCGCTGGCGTATACCGAGAAGCACGCGATCGACCCCGCCCGCCACGCCGCGGACCGCATGCTCGCCCTGCTCGAGGCGGCCGGCGTGCCGCGGGCGGCCGACTTCACGCTGCACGTGCCGCCGGAGCACGCCGGCTTCGCCGAGACGCTGGCCCCCGGGAGTTCGGGCGACGGCGACTGCCTCGCCGTCGCGCCCACGGCCCAGTGGGGCTGCAAGTGCTGGCCGGGCGATCGCTACGCCGGGCTGATCGAACGCGCATTGGCCGACGGCCGTGTGGCGTGGGCGGCGGTGTTGAGCGCTGCGCACGAACGTGAAACACTCCAAAACCAGATGCGGGCCGCCCTGCCCGAAACGCTCCACGACCGCGTCGCCTTCCCCGCGACCGACGTCGGCCAGATGATGGACGTGATCCGCGGGGCTCGGCTGCTGGTCGGCAACGACTCGGCCCCCCTGCACCTGGCCGTCGGCCTCGGCACGCCGACGGTCAGCCTCTTCGGCCCGACCGACCCCGCCCTCGTCGGCCCCCCCCCGGAAGTTTTCGCGCCGCTGCCGGGAGGGGTGAGCCACACGGTGCTCCGCGCGCCCGGCGCCGCGGGTCGGAAGCTGCGTTATCGGGCCCAACGCGACGACGACACCCTGATCGCCGGGCTCACGCTCGACGACGTGTGGACCGCTGTCGCTGAACGGCTGTAAGCGAAAACGGAAAAAGCCGTTCGCCATTCCAAAGCCGCGGCGCGGATCGGTCGATGGCAAGGGGGAAGGGAATCCCCCCCATGCCCGACCGCCAACTCCTGCTGGTCATCGACGACGACCCGACGATCCTCGAGATCTTCCGCCAGACCACGGCGGCGTTCCCGTTCGAGGCCCGCGGCTTCACCGGCCCGGCCGAGATGCTCGCCGAGAAGCCCGCCCCCGACGAGGTCGCCTGCATCCTGCTCGACCGCGACCTGGACTACGACATCGACGGCCTCGAGCTGATGCCGCTGTTCGAGAGCGACTACGCCCTGTCGCCGGTGATCGTCACGGGCGACGGGCCGTTCACCTGGCGCGACACCGTGCGTTACGTCGTCGAGGGCCGGGCCTACGCCACCTGGTCCAAAGACCGCACCGCCGCCGACCTCTGGAACCTCGTGCAGACCGCCGTCGCGGTCCACCTCCGCCGCACCGAGCGGTTCCGGCAACGCAAGTGGGGCGACATCCAACGCGAAGAGATCGGCTACGCCATGAAACGCAACCGCGGCGGCACGCTCGACGACGTCGCCGCCGACCTCGGGCTCACCGCCCGGCAGCTCCGCTACCAGATGCGTAAGCACGAGGTCGCGTGGCGGCGCAGCGCGTAAAAAATTTTTTCGGCCGTCTCCGACAATTCTGTCGCCCGATCCGGGGGGGGCAATGCCGAACACACGGACCGAACTGACAAGTTTGTCAGTGTCCATATCCGCGGTTTTCGTTCACGGCCCGGCGGCCGCTGGACGGCCCGCAATCCGACCATTAGGCTCACATTCGTGGGGCGTTCGGACCGCCAGGGGGGCGGCCCGTTTGCCGGATCGGCCGGGTCTTTTCTCGGTCAGAGCTGCGCCAAATCAGCCCCCGGAAGGCCGGCGGTGCGGGACTTGACCCCCGCTCGCCGGCTTGTTTTTTGGCTCTGTCGTCCGCGCAGAAATAAAGCCCGGCGGCGGCCGCCGCCGGGCTTTGGGTTTTCGTGAAACCAACCGACTCAGTAGCGGTAGTGCGCCGGCTTGTACGGCCCCTCGACCGGGACGCCGATGTAGTCCGCCTGCTCCTGCGACAGCTCGGTGAGCTTGACGCCCAGCTTGTCGAGGTGCAGCCGGGCGACCTTCTCGTCGAGGACCTTCGGCAGGACGTACACCTTGCCGGGCTCGTAGACCTCGCCGGAGAGCGTGGTCTTGCCGTCCATGTTCAGGGCCAGGTCGATCTGCGCGATCGTCTGGTTGGTGAACGAGGCGGACATCACGAACGACGGGTGGCCGGTCGCGCAGCCGAGGTTCAGCAGCCGGCCCTCGGCAAGAATCAGCACGCTGTGGCCGTCCTCGAACGTGAACTCGTCGTACTGCGGCTTGATGTTGGTGCGGGTGGCGACCTTCTCGAGGGCGGCCATCTCGACCTCGTTGTCGAAGTGCCCGATGTTGCCGACGATCGCCTTATCCTTCATCCGCTGCATGTGGTCGACGGTGATGATGTTGAAGTTGCCCGTCGTGGTGATGAAGATGTCGGCCTCTTCGATCGCGTCGTCGAGCGTGGTGACCTCGTAGCCCTCCATGGCGGCCTGCAGGGCGCAGATCGGGTCGATCTCGGTGACGATGACGCGGGCGCCCTGGCCGCGGAGGCTCTGGCAGCAGCCCTTGCCGACGTCGCCGTAGCCGC